>JAYVOO010000541.1:0-3571 GCA_043757905.1 Oligoflexia bacterium | reverse complement strand
CGAGAAGGTAGTAGAAGGGCAGAACGCGCCAGCTTTCGGCTGAGAGGCCCGCGTCGCCTTGCGTGATCGGAAGCGAGGGCAGGAGGGAGCGCTCGGCGGCACGGATGAAAAGAGGGCTAGTGCGAAGCTGCCCGGTAATTGCCGCTGCACCCGAGGCAACTAGCGCCGCCGTCAGGAGAATGGCGAACAGGGTGCCGCTGCCCGTCGCTTTCAGCTTCGCGGTTTCCTGAAGCGTGCTGAACGCGAACGGATGCCGGGACCCAGGACGGGCGCGGAGCTTCCAGAATGCCTCGCCCAGACTTCTGCCGAAGAGCACCCGGAGCACGATCCAGGGCACGAGCCAGGCGAGGGTCGCAAGCGATACCCAGCGCACGAGCGGCAGCGGGTGGAGGATCGGCATCCGCGACGAAGCCGCGTAGACCGATAGAAGCAGCAGGCCCAGGCCGAAGTCGGCCGCGGCCGAAAGCACACGGAGCCGGATCCGCGCGGCTCGGGCAAAGACCCGATGGCCCTTGATCTGCATCTTCTTCTGGTTCTGCATGCTTCTACCAGGTTACACTAATGCTATGGGAAATCCATGATCCGACTGAGCAGACTGAACGGCAAAGAGTTCTACTTGAACTGCGAGCTGATCAAGTTCATCGAATCGACGCCCGACACTCTCATCACGCTGACGACGGGCGAGAAGTTGATGGTGAAAGAGACGCTCGAAGAGGTCGTCCAGGCCTCGCTCGGTTTCAAGAAGTCCTTGCATGAACACAGAGGGATCGCCTGATGGATTACGCCTCGATCTTAGGGAGTATCCTCGGTCTCGCCGGCATCATCGGAGGCCAGCTTCTGGAAGGCGGCCATATTGGCCAGATTCTCCAAGGCACCGCCGCCATTATCGTGGTCGGCGGCACGATGGGCGCGATGTTCCTCGCTTACCCGATGCAGGACATCAAAAAGGCGATCAGCCTGATCCCGTCGATCTACAAGAACGTCGATCAGGACGTCAGGCCCGTGATCGACGAAATCATCAAGATCGCCACGATCGCGCGCAAGGAAGGCGTGCTCGCCGTCGAGGGTCAGCGCGACTCGATCGTGAACCCGCTCTTCAAGAAAGTCATCAAGTTTGTCATCGACGGGTTCGAGCCGAACACCGTGCGCGAGATCATCGACACTGAGATCCAGCTTGAGTACGAGGACGAGGAGAACGCCGCCAAGGTGTTCGAGGGCGCGGGCGGCTTCGCGCCGACAATCGGCATCATCGGCGCCGTGCTTGGCCTCATTCACGTGATGTCTATGCTGAATGACCCATCAAAGATCGGCGACGGGATAGCGGTCGCCTTCGTCGCGACCGTCTACGGCGTTGGGCTGTCGAACCTGATCCTGATCCCTTGGGGCACGAAGCTGAAGCGCAAGGCCCAGCAGAAGATGTTGGCCAAGGAAGTGATCAAGCTCGGCGTCGTCGGGATCCAAGAAGGCCTGAACCCGCACTTCCTTCGCGAGAAGCTCGAAGTGTTCCTCGAGGAGAAACTCCGCGGAGCGCACGAGTGAAGAAACGCCACCCAGAGCACGCGAACCACGAGCGTTGGCTGGTCTCCTACGCCGACTTCATCACGCTGCTTTTTGCGTTCTTCGTGATCATGTACGCAATGTCCCAGGCCGACATCGAGAAGTTCAGGAAAGTATCCGCCAGCATGAAGCGCGCGTTCTCGGTCGCGGGCACGGCTGGCTTTGTCGACACCGGGGGCGCCTCGGGTGGTGATACGGTCAATCCGTTCGAGGCGGAAGAGCCCAAGGGCGGCCGCGCGGTGGGTATGCCCGCCGGCAAGACCAACACGGCGAGTGACCCGGATCCCCGCTTCCAAGAGCTCCGCGAGATGCTGGAAGAGAGCGTGTCACTCGAACTCGGCACGGCCGAAGCCTCCGACCACATTACCATGCAGTTTGATACCCGGGGGTTGCTCGTAACGATCGCGGCCAAAGGCCTCTTCCCGCCGGGAAGTTCCGTCGTGAGCGAGGACATGCGGCCGCTTCTGGACCGAATCGGGCGCGTGCTCGCGAAGCCCGAGGTCGGGCCAAGGCTCGTTAGGATCGAAGGCCATGCAGACCCCTCCGAGGACAAGGTCAAGGGCTACCCCGAAGGCGGATGGGAGCTTTCGGCCGCGCGCGCCGCTTGGGTGGCACGCTACTGGATCGACAAATTCAAGCTCGACCCGAAGCGGCTGGGCGCGGCGGGCTATTCTCACTTTCGTTCGCTCAGCACGAGCGGGGAGCCCTGGGACCAGGCGAAAAACCGCCGGATTGAGATCCTCATTCTGCGGAATAAGTTCTCCGATTAATCGGAATGACGTTCGGCCGCGCGTTCTTGTCGCGCGCCTGAAAGCGCCTCAGATCCTGCTGGACGCGTTCGAGCTCGGTCCAGTAACGGCTGGTGAGCACGAGCACCATCATGCGGTTCAGGGAAAAAAACGCGCGGGGTGAAAAGATCGCGTCTTGGAAGTCGATGTGCGTGCGTTCGACCAGCGCGTGCGAGATCAGGCCCGCGAGCTGCGAGAGTGGGAGCGCGATGAGCAAAGAATACCGGCCGCTCAAGGCGACGTAGGCGAGCAGACCGTAAAGATAGAGCATCGCAAGGACATGCACCCACACATTCACGGCATTCTGGTGCTTGAGCAGGAAGATGTCCCAGTAATCCGTAAACGGGTGCGACGGAATTTCGGCCCCGATTTTGTAGCGGAGAGCTTCCTGGTATGCGACTTCATTCTCGAGCGACACGCGGCAGGGGGTGCCGGGAGTGGGGCTGCGCGAGCCGAATAGCCGGAACAGTTCCGCGCTCAGTTCACCCGAGGCCATCATGCCCATCATTTTAAGATCACAAAGCGCTGAGAGAAGCGGATTCTTGATCGTGACTGGCACATTGCCCTCGAAGAGGAAGTGGCCGATCCACGACGGCGCGTAGCCCGCAAAGCCGGCGAGGAGGAAGCCCCAGCGCCCGGTCGTGGCGAAAACGGCGAAGAACGTGAACATCACGATCACCCCGAAGGCGTGGAAGCGGCGGTTCCAAGGGTTCAGGTGCGTGCCGATGAAAAGCGGCCAGAATTCGTGGGTGTTCATTTGTGTTTCATCCTTGCTTTGAATTCGATGCGAGTCGGTGGCTTGAGCGGCGCGAGCGGAAGCGACTGATTGATCCGTCCTTCCGTGCCATACGGGATTTCCGTCCCGGCCGCGATGCGAACGCCGGGCCCGAACTTGGACTTCGCGCCCAGGAGGACACCTTCGCCGATCCGGATCTTCTTGACGAAGAGGCGAGTCGCTTTCGAGGAGCGGGTCACGACGTGCGCGCAGAGCGAGACGTCGTGGCCGAAGATTACGTGATCGCCGATCACGAGAAGCCCGCGGTCCAGGATGTCCGCGCGCGGAGTCCAGTAGATGCCGCGACCGACCTGGGATCCCCAGAGCCTGAGCCACGCGCTATAGAATCCTGGCACAATGCGGATCGAAGCCTCGATCGCGGGAAACGCGATGTAAAGACCCTGAAGCTGGTGGCCTCCCCACCAGGCGGAGTAAGTCGAGCCGCTCAAGG
>JAYVOO010000540.1:0-3579 GCA_043757905.1 Oligoflexia bacterium | reverse complement strand
CCGGTTGAAGAGGAGCTTGTAGGCCTCGAGCGAAGAAGGCTTGCGCGCGGGCGAGGCCTCATACTGGAGCTTCACGAGTGAGTCGATCACGCGTTCGTAAAGTTCGCGCTCGACATCCGAGTTGGCGACGTCCTGCAAGCGCCTCAAGAGCGTGACATCCCCGAGATCTTCGAGCAGCATGAGCCCCCGCGACGGCTCGAGGTCTAGGATGCGGGGAACGTCGATTCCGGCCTCGCTGAGGTGGCGCTGCACGGCCAGGAAGTCGAGCTTGTCGCCCTGCTCGCGGAAGGCGTCCATCTTCATGATAATGAAGCTCTCGCCACTGGAGAACGCGCGGAAGTACTGGCGGGTGCTGGCGTCACCGGGCAGCTTAGTCAGGGAGTCGAGCTTCCGGAATCGATTGAACCAGGTGGCGATTTCCTGCTCGATATCAGCCAGGGTGGTGGTTTCGTTCATAACGTGAGGATCCTCTTTCGGATTGCAGAGAACTCTTTCGACTTCACGACGGGATTGCGAAGCGGCGGGTAGTTGGAGATCTCCTTGCGCGTGAGCTCCTCGTACTTCGCAAGCGAGCCCGCATCATAAGCGATCTCGTCGGGCGAGCCCTTCTGAACACTGCTCAGCAGAGTCCAGATCGTTACGACTCCACGAGGATCGATGCCTTTCTCGTAGAGGATGCGGACAGCGACCGCAATCGCCTCGGCCTGCTCCTTGTCGTCGTAAGTGAAGATGCCCGCCGGGCCGAAAAACTCGAAGGCTGCGGGAAGTTGGCCCGGTTGCGCGGGCAGCAGTCCCTGGAGCTGCGCGGGCTCGGTAGCGGGCCCCAACTTCTTGCGCAGCTTGGAGATGACGTGCTTCTTCTCGAGGTGCCCGATTTCGAGCGCGAGCGCGGCGTCGACCTCGTTCTCGAACTCGAGCTTCTTAAGCAGCAGATCCGAGAGATAAATTCGGCTGCCGGGCAGGCTGAAATCCTGCCAACGCCTCTGGGAATCGTTGACGACGATCACCCCGACCGCGGAATCATGGATCTCAGAGGTCAGCGCGACTAGGCTCTGAGCGAGGTTCCGTAGATAAACCTGCACTTCCGAATCCTGGCGAAACTTCAATCCCGCTTCGAGCTGCTGTCTGAGCTCGGAGCCGATCCGCGTCTCCCGCTGCACCACCTCGGCCCGGCTCTCCACTTTGGGAGGCAAGCTCTTGCAGCCGGACAAAACAAGTCCGATGGCGACGCAAAGCGAAAACATGTGCGAGAAAAATGTGAGTTGAAGCATAGGCTGGATACTTCATGGTCCAGCTTTTCAACTTAGACTTCAAGCAGACTTACGGGACGAGCCGTCAGTTAGCCGGCTGAACCCAAGGTCCACCGCCAGGCAATCCGGCCGGGGCCGCAGAGGCGGGAGCGCGGGTGACAGGCTGAGTAGGCGCGGCTTCGGTCAACGGGCCGGGAGCGCCGGTTTGCTGACGGAGGCGATCCGCGTCCTCGCGTTCGGCCGGAGTGAGCGAGTAATAGAGATAGAAGCCCGCGAAGATGCGGTTCGGGTCGCGGATGAGCTGCTTGTTGTTGCCCCAGATCTTCTTCCACTTCTTGGGCGTACCGTAGACGCCGTTGGAGATCGTGCCGAGCGTATCGCCCTGCTTGATCAAATACTTGTCGCCATTGCGTTCGACGGTCACGTTACTCGACGAAGCCTCGAGCATCAGGGAAGTTCCCGGCTCGAGATTGTTCGGATCCTTGATGTGTTCGCGGTTCTGCTCGTAGATCTTTCTCCACTGAAAAAGGTCACCATACGTCTCGAACGCGATCTTCATCAAGGTATCGCCGCGCTGAACCTGATACGTACCGCTGCCGGCATGCGATTGATGAGAAGCCGCTGCGTGCTTGGAAGAAGAGGTCGCGGGTGCAGGCGGAGGTGCGTCGGCGGAAGCTTGGGCTGGTACAGGGGCATCAGCGCTGGTCTGCTGATCGGCGGCGGGTTGATCGGCGTTCGGAGCCGCGGTTTCCTCGGGACTTGGCACAGTGACCTGCGCGAGAGCGGCTTCGTCCAGCTTGCGGGCCGAATCATCCTCGAGTCCACTAGGCGGCGCAGGATCTCCTGCAGCTGCGGGCGCGGCCTCGGATTGGTCAGCAACTTGCGTGGGTTCCGGCGCGGGCGCCTGGTCAGTCGATGCTTCAGTCGTCGCCCCTTCCGTAGCCGGAGGAGCATCCTCGCCGCTTTCCGAAGTCTCGGGGCCTGAGGAACAAGCGACCAATGACAAAAGAAATGTCAGCGTGAGGGCGTGTATGAGGTGCTTTTTCATAAAGTTCTTCCCATTGTGGTACTCCACCTGACTCATCGGCCAGAGCGGGAAGAACTTAAATTTGACTAGACCAGGTTAGGCTGGTGCGCCCGCGACTCGAGAAAGAGATCCCGCTGGTCGAGCTTGCTTAGGATCGAGTCCGCAATGTAGTCGAAATCCTCGGATTTATTGAGAAAGTCGAGGCTGTCGCTCTCGATGACGAGTTTCTTACCTAAGTCGTAGCCTTCCATCCAGTCGTCATAATAGCGATTGAGGTCGGAAAGATATTGCTGCGGAATGTCCGCCTCGTAGCTGCGGCCGCGGCGTTGGATATGCTCGGTCAGCCGGGGCAGGGACTTGCGCAGGTAGATGACGAGATCCGGAGGCGACAGGAATTTGACCATGACCTGATAAAGGTCGAGATAATTGCGGTAGTCGCGCTCTTCCATCTTGCCTTGTTCGTAGAGATTGCGAGCGAAGATGTTGGCGTCCTCGTAGATGCTACGGTCCTGGATAGCGCTGTCCGTGTGAAGGGTGATCTGCTGATGCGCGCGGAAACGGTTGTTGAGAAAGAAGATCTGGAGCGGGAAGGACCAGCGGGTCATGTCCTTATAAAAGTCCTCGAGGTACGGGTTATCCCGCACCGCCTCGAAATGGGGAGTCCAGCCAAAACGCTGCGAAAGCATATTGGTCAGCGTGGTTTTGCCGGTGCCGATATTGCCAGCCACCGCGATGAAGATCTTGTCCCCTGCCATTCAGCACTCCCCGTAACTCCAGACTTAGGTTGCCGCCGCGGCCTTCGTCAAGCGATGATTTAACACTATGATTCTGATTGAATAACGGAGTATTCCAGAAGAAAATAAATTAGGTGACCAGACAGGGCAGCCGTCGTGCCGAGATAAAAAGGGCCTCTCATGAGTCAGATTCCGGATAGCGCCAATAAAGGCCTCGAAAACATCATCGCTTGCACCAGCGAGGTCTCGACGATCCATGATGTCACTCTGATTTACCGCGGTTACACGATCGAGGACCTCTCTGCCCGCTGCGGCTTCGAGGAGATCGTCCATCTGCTCTGGAACGGGAAGCTCCCGAACCAGACCGAACTCCAGAAAATCAGCAGCGATCTTGCCTCAGGCGTCAGCCTCCCCGCCGAGCTCACCCCGATCATCGATTCAGTCGCCAAGACCAACGCGCATTCGATGGCTAAGCTCCGCACGGTCATCTCTTACTGCGGGCTCCTCGATCCCAAGGCCGAAGACATCACTCCCGAAGGCGTTCGCGCCAAGGCCGCGAAGCTCACCG
>JAYVOO010000539.1:0-3581 GCA_043757905.1 Oligoflexia bacterium | reverse complement strand
CGTTGGCGTAATGCGCTATACGCGTCCTCAGCTGACCCGGTGGCGAAGTGGCAGCGCGACCCCGGCGATCTTTTTAAGTGCGGACGCGCTCCTGAATAATTTTTATACTCCACTAATTTAACAAAGAAAATCTCGCCGAGGCGCCACCCACGCTCGGGGCACAGGGATTGCTAAGTCGCGCACGCAGCTTAGGTGATGGCTTCGGAAGTTTTGCAAGTTGGGTTGGCGCGCTGGAATCGCGGAAATGCGTGGCCGGGGAAAATTTTGGGGACTTTTTTACACTCTCTATGTAGAAGAGTTCGCATCGGGGTTTAGTTCAGGGGATCGGTCGGACGCAATCAATAGGGATTTGCGGCCGCCATTTACGAAGGGGAGTTGGGAAATGAAGTTTCGTGTTTCACTTTGCGCGGGCTTGCTCGCGACGGTAGCGCTCTTGCCACAGGCCAGAGGCGAGCTCGTTCTGGAGAACGACTCGGTTCAGGATGATCTCGACAATGGGGCCCAGGCGGCGCCCGCGGCCCCGGCTGCAAGTGAAGGCGGCTATCGCCGGGACTTCCGCCCGGAAGCGCGGGAAGACATGCGCGGAGCGCTTGGGTCGTCCGAGCGCGTGCGCACGACCAACGCCTCTTCGAATCCTGGGAACGGAGGTGGCCAGCGCCAGAGCCAGGAGATCGTGATGCCTCGGGATCTCCCGCAGGGCGGCAACACTTCCATAATTCAGGTTCAGCCTCAGGTTCAGGCCCAAGCCCAGGCGCAAAGCAGCGCGGAAGCCGAGGCCGCGAACGCCAACCGCTCCGAGCTACTTCGCCGCCAGCGCGTCCGCGAGGAGATCAGGAACGAGGACCTCCTGCAGGAGCGCCTCGAAAGCCTGAGGCTCCGCGACGAGCAGCGCCGCACGGATGACCTGCTTGGCACAAACGGGGCCGCCGCATCGGCGACTTCGACCGCCATTGCCAACGGTCCACGCGATGTAGTCGTCGTGGGCGCCGTCGCCTCGACGGCTTCGCCCGTTGCGGGAGGAGACACAGTCGTCGTCAGTCAGTCGGTCGCGACATCCACTTATGAAGATGAAGAGAAACCCGAACACTCGAGATTCGGCATCATGCCTCGCGCCGGAATGTCCCAGACCGCCGGCAACGACGGATACGACATCAAGCCGCACTACGCCTTGGGCGTCGGCATCGAGATCGGTACCAGCTCTCCCGTCTCATTCGAAGTCGGCTACACCTACAGCGAATACGGAGTCTCTCTTTCCGAGACGAATCCTTATTCCCGGTACGTGCGGGAGACTTCTTCTCGTCGCGGGACGACGGCGAACTTCGAGAGCGTTGCTCTTCGCCAGAACGTGGTCGACGGCGGCGTGAAGCTTCACTTGCTGGATGCCGATTCCAAGTTCCGCCCCTTCATCGGCGGCGGTGGTGCATACGGCAAGAGCTTCGTGAACTACAGCGACAAGATCCTCCAGGCGATGGATCCTCAGAGCCGGGACCGTTACGGTCGCGACTTCGAGATCTCGTCCTTCCTGGGTTACCTCTCGACGGGGTTCGATGTTGAAGTGGCAAAGCACTTGTCGATCGGCGCGCTCTTCAGGTACTACGCGGTGCTTTCGTCGCGCTCCAGCGAGCAGGGTTTCAACAACCAGGCTCTCGTAGGGCCGGGCCAGGGCCAGGGACTTCAAGGTGGCGCGGGCTATCCGCCGGGCGGCGGCGGACACCCCGCTTACGCGGACAATACCGACCAGGACAAGGCGAACGCCGCTGGCTCCTTCTCGGAAAGCGCGTTTTACTCGATCCTGGCCGGCGTCAGCTTCACATTCTGATGCAGTTTGCCTAAACTCACTTAAGCCCGGGTTCCCGAAAGGGGATCCGGGCTTTCGTCATTGTGGGGCTTGGCCGGCTTGCGCTATGATCGGCGCATATGAAAAAGATCTTCACGCTCGAACAGCTCAAGACCCCTGGCGCCAAACTGTGGAGCCTGACTTTCGATCTGCCGGGCGAGAAGGTGAACAAGTTTAGCCGCGAAGCGATGGAAGCATTTGCGGATTCGGTGTCGGAGCTCGAGAAGCTCGGCGCCGAGAACCAGATCGACGCGCTCATCCTGCTTTCAGGCAAACCCGGAAACTTCGTGGCCGGAGCCGATATCCAGTTGATCCGCTCTGCGAAAACTGCCGAAGAGGCGCAGGCCCTCTCGGCCGGCGGTCAGGCGTTTCTTGACCGCTGGGAGGATCTGCCGTTTCCGACCGTCGCCGCCATTGACGGGGCCGCGTTGGGCGGGGGCTGCGAGCTTGCGCTCGGTTCCACGGCGATTGTCATGTCGAACGATCCTGCGGCTAAGATCGGCCTGCCGGAAGTCATGCTTGGGATTATTCCAGGGATGGGCGGCTGCGTCCGCCTGCCTCGCAAAGTCGGGCTCGCGACCGCTTTTGATCTGATACTCACCGGTAAGACGTTGAACGGAGAGCGCGCGGCCAAGGCGGGCTTGGCTGACGCGGTTCTGCCCAAAGAAAACTTCAAGACTTCGGTCGCGGCCTGGACTCTGACGAACCTGGGCAGGCTCAAGAGCGGCGAGCGGATCGCCAAGGAACCCAAGCTCGGTGGAATGGGCGGCCCAATCGGATCGCTCATGGAAAAGACGCTGATCGGCCGGATGGTAATCTTCAAGAAAGCGAAAGACGGAGTCGTTTCCAAGACGCGCGGAAATTATCCGGCGCCTCTCGAGGCGATCGCGACCGTGCAGGCCACGGGCGGGGCTTACGGGGCGAAGGTGCGGGGTGTCGCGCGCGCGAAGGCGATGAAGCGCGAGTCCGAGGGTTTCGGCCAGATGGCCATGACTGAGGTCTCGAAGAATCTGATCCGGCTTTTCTTTCTCACTGAATCCGTCAAGAAGTCGCAGGGCTTGTCCGCGGGCGCGACGGCGAAAGCCAAGCCGGTGGACGCAGCCGCGGTGCTCGGCGCCGGTGTCATGGGCGGAGGGATCGCCCAGCTCTTCGCGGAAAAAAACATTGCGACCCGGATGAAAGACTTGAACACGAAGGCCCTGACACTTGGGATACAAGCTGCATCCAAGATTTTCTACAAGCAGGTGCAGAAGAAGAAGATCAACAAACGCCAGTACCTGCAGAAGATCAACCACATCGCGCCGGTTCTCGATTTCACGGGCTTCAGCTCGGTCGACTTCGTGGTGGAAGCCGTGATCGAGAAGATGGAAGTGAAGCAGAGCGTGCTCAAGGACCTTGAGAAATATGTGAAGGACGACTGCGTGATCGCTTCAAACACCTCTTCGTTGTCGATCTCAAAGATGCAGGAGGCGATGGCGAAACCCGAGCGCTTTGCCGGCATGCACTTCTTCAATCCCGTCCACCGCATGCCGCTCGTCGAGGTGATTCGCGGCGCGAAGAGCTCGGATGAAGCGGTGTCCACTGTTTATCAGTTCTCCAAGCGCCTGGGCAAAACCCCGATCGTCGTGAAGGATGCTCCCGGATTTCTCGTCAACCGCCTGCTCCTCCCGTACTTGAACGAGGCGACTTATCTGCTGGGCGACGGGGCGAGCATCGAGGAGATCGATCGCGCGCTCCTGGATTT
>JAYVOO010000538.1:0-3585 GCA_043757905.1 Oligoflexia bacterium | reverse complement strand
GGACCTACGAAGACGCAAACGTGAAACTTTCGCGCGAGTTCAAATCAAGCGAGAGCCAAGCCTGGATGGACGTCGTCGTAAATATTGACTTCAAAGCTAAAAAGGCCGCCTACACCTTCATCTCGCTCGCATCGCAAGGCATCGCGGACGACCCAGAGGCGCAGGATCGCCAGCTTGTTTACTTCCAGAATAACTCGATCGAGCGCTTTCACGTCAAGGACACGGCCAAGCTGACGGAGGCCGTCGGTCCCGTGCGCTACATCGGCGCGACCAGCCGCTATTTCGTGATCGCCGCGATCACGGACGCGGCCATCGCTGCCAAGGGGCTTTTGCAGCCGCTGACCGCGAACTCCTCGCGCATCAATCTGGTTTATCCCGTGCCCGGAAAATCCTTCTCGATCCCGCTCAAGGTCTATTTCGGGCCGAAAGAGCTCGATATTCTCCGCGCGGTCGAGCCCAAGCTTGATCTGACCGTCGACTTCGGCTTCTTCACGTTCATCGCTTATCCGCTGCTCAAGATCCTTAAATGGTTCTATTTCTATGTCCAGAATTACGGCGTGGCGATCATCCTCCTCACCGTACTGCTCAAGATCGTGACCTTCCCGCTGACTTACAAGAGCATGAAGAGCATGAAGGAGATGGCAAAGCTTCAGCCTCAGCTCGCCAAGCTGAAGGAGCGTTACAAGGACGACAAAGAGGCGCTGAATCGCGAGATGCTCACGCTGATGCGCGGCCACGGCTACAACCCGATGGCGGGTTGCTTTCCGATCCTCATTCAGATGCCCGTGTTTTTCGCGCTCTACCGGGTCCTTTACGAATCCATCGAGCTTTACCAGGCGCCGTTCGCGCTCTGGATCCACGACCTCTCGAGCAAGGATCCGCATTACGTCACGCCCGTGCTCCTGACCCTCACCATGTACCTTCAGCAGAAGCTGCAGCCGAACACGTCGGCCGATCCGGCCCAGCAGAAGATGCTGCAGTTCATGCCGCTGATGTTCGGCGCATTCATGATCGGGCTGCCTTCGGGCCTCACGATCTACATGCTCGTCAATGCAGTGGTGAGCATTATCCAGCAGCTGTTCCTGAACAAAAAGCTGGGAACGGGCCCCGTCCGTGTCGCAAACGCCACCTAGCGCGCAGGTCTCGGGCGCGGGGTACTTCGCGCGTGGGTATTTCGCCGTCGATACGGTCGCCGCGATCTCGTCCGCGCTCGGAGGCGCGATCGCGATCGTCCGCGTGAGCGGACCTGCCGCGGCCAGCGCGCTCTCGCGCCTGACCGGCGTCGCGACGGGAGATCTCGCAACGAAGTTTCCCGCGCGGGAGATGGTCCGTTCCCGGCTTTTGAACGCCGCCGGCGGGCCGCTCGACGACGCCGTCGTGGTGCGATTCCAGGCTCCGCATAGCTATACCGGCGAGGATCTCGTGGAGATCCATGTGCATGGGAGCTTCTACATCGCGTCCCAAGTGCTGGAGCGGCTTTTGTCGCTGGGCGCGCGTCAGGCGCAGCGTGGGGAGTTCAGCTTCCGCGCGGTACGGAACGGAAAGCTGTCGATCACCCAGGCCCAAGCGGTTGCCGACCTCGTCGCCGCGAGCAACGACGACGCCGTGTCGCTGGCGATCGAGAAATTGAGCGGCGCTCAGAACCGCCTGGTTCGAGAAATCGCGGACTCGCTGCGCGCGCTCGCGGTCTTGGCTGAGGCCGGCATCGACTTCACCGACCAGGACATCGAAGAGGTCAGCCTGCCCTCGCTCAAGCGCAAAGTGCGAGCGTCGATGGATTCGCTCACCCGGCTTGTCGAAAGCTATGGCCGCGGAGTCCGCTTGCAAGAGGGCGTCTCGGCAGCGTTCCTCGGCCTGCCGAACGCCGGTAAGTCGAGTTTCTTTAATTCGCTTCTAGGCGAGGACCGGGCGATCGTCTCCGAGCAGCCGGGAACAACCCGCGATGTGCTTCGCGAGCAGATCACCTTGCGCTCTCGCACCGGCACGAGCAGCGCGACATTTCGTCTGCAAGACACGGCCGGGCTTCGCGCAACTGAAGACACAATCGAACGGCTGGGTATCGGCCGCACTGAAAAAACCGCGCGGGAGTCTGACATCGCCGTACTTTTAGTGGATCCGTCTTGCGAGATTGCCGCGGTGCTAGAGCAGTGGAAAAAACTCGGTCTTCCAACCGAAAAGACGGTCGGAGTCATGACCAAGTGCGATCTCCTCCGCGTCGAGGAGCGGGCTGCCAGAGCGGGCCGGCTGAGAGCGGTCGGCCCCTGGCAATGGATTGAAACCTCGGCCATGACGGGGGAAGGAATCAACAATGCGGTCGAGGCGCTTTTGGCGCTCGCTGCCGGGCAGACGCGGCGTGAAAAGGGGGAGATTCTGCTTACGCGCCTTGATCACCTGAGCGCGGTCCAAGATGCCTTGAACCATCTCGAGCGGGCATTGGGCTGTCCGCAGGAAGATCTCTTTGCCTCGGATCTCAGACAGGCCCTTTTTGCGCTCTCCCCCTTGATCGGAGACACCCTTCCGGACGATATTCTGGGGCGGATATTTTCTGATTTTTGTATTGGCAAATAAGCTGCGGGTCAGGGCATCATCCACCCAAAGACTGCTGAGGGGAAAATGGCGAATATTCAGAAAATCGGAGTACTTGGCTCCGGACAGATGGGTGGCGGCATCGCGCAGGTGGCCGCGCAATCGGGTTTCACCGTGCTGCTTGCCGACCAGAATCGCGAGTGGGCGGAAAAGGGCAAAGGCAGGATCGCGGCGCAGCTAAAGAAGCTGGTCGAGAAGCAGAAGATCGCTGAGGCAGATGCCCAGAAAACACTAGACGGGATTCAGGTCGTTTCCGGCGTCCAAGATTTCGGCGCGGTCGATCTCGCCATTGAAGCAGTAACCGAGAACCCGGCCCTTAAGTTCCAGATCTTCAAGCAGCTCGACGAGGCCTGCGGGAAGAGCGCGATTCTCGCATCCAACACCTCTTCGATCAGCATCACAGCGATCGCAGCTCAGACCAAGCGGCCCGACAAGGTCGCGGGTATGCACTTCATGAATCCCGTTCCCATCATGAAGCTGGTCGAGGGCATCCGCGGCCTGCAGACTTCGGATGAGACTTTCAAGGCCGTGCGAGCGGCTTCCGAGAAAATGGGCAAGACGTTCATCGAGGCCAAAGACCAGCCTGGGTTCGCGGTCAACCGCATCCTGATGCCGATGATCAATGAAGCCGTGACCGCACTTCACGAGGGCGTCGCCTCGGTCGAGGACATCGACACCGCGATGAAGCTCGGAACGAACCAGCCGATGGGCCCGCTCACTCTTGCCGACTTCATCGGACTCGATACTTGTCTTGCCATCATGAACGTCCTTCACGAAGGCCTGGGGGATTCTAAATACCGCCCTTCGCCGCTTCTCAAACAATACGTCGCCGCCGGCTGGCTCGGAAAGAAAACGGGACGAGGATTCTACCGCTATGACGCTCAATAATCTCGTCCTAGAGCTTCCCTCACCCGGGATCCGGGTCGTCAAGATCGCGCGCCCGAAGGCTCTGAATGCGCTGAACTCCGAGACTCTGACTGAGCTCAAGGCCGCGCTGGC
>JAYVOO010000537.1:0-3591 GCA_043757905.1 Oligoflexia bacterium | reverse complement strand
GTGGTCGAGGTCAGAGAAAAGCAGCCCCACGTCCACGACGAGGATCTCGTCGAGGTACTCGAGGATCATGCAATTCATGCCGATCTCGCCTAAGCCCCCGAGCGGAAGGATCCGCAGCTCGCCTTCGACGAGAGGAGTACGCAGGAATGGGTAGTCGGCCTTCTCAGGCTCACCCTCGGGGGGGCGCCGCGGGCGGCGCTCAGACATGGGATCTCGGCCCGCCTTGAGGGCCGGCCTGGTCATTCGAAAGCTCGCGCAGCCGCTCAGTGATGCGGGCAGCGAGGACTTCGGCCGCGATGTCGGTTTCGTCTCCCACGACGAGATCCGCGTACTGCTGGGTCGGTTCCAGGAACTGATGATGCATCGGTCTGACAGTATCGTAGTACTGGCGAATAATCCCATCCAAAGTGCGGCCGCGCTCACGCACGTCCCGATGCAGGCGGCGGATGAAGCGGATGTCGGCGTCGACGTGCAAATAGACTTTCACGTCGAAGAGGTTTCGGATCTCGGAATCCCAGAGCGTGTAAATCCCTTCCATCATGATGGTCGCGCAGGGGCCGACCGTCGTCGTCTCCTTGAACCGGCGGTTGGTCTTGAAGTCGTAAATCGGCACCTCGACCTGCTTGCCTTCCTTGAGTGCGGCAAGTTGTTCCCGTAAGAGCTTCCAGTCGAAGGCGTTCGGATGGTCAAAGTTGCCCTCGCCGTGCACTTTCAGCTCAGGCGCTTGGACGTCGAGATAATAGGAGTCCTGGCTGAGCAGGATGACTGGCGCCGCACCCTCTTCCTGGTGGCCGTTCACGCGCTTGAGCACTTTCCTCGCGAAAGTGGTTTTACCGGAGCCTGAGCCGCCTGCGATGCCTACCAAAAACATCAGAGGGCATTACCATGAAGCCTCCAAGCGGGCGAGGCTTGACTTGGGGCGAGCTGAACCTAAAATAGATCCAATGGGCACTATTCAAAGGACGAAGGACGATCTGGGCGAAGGGGTCAGCATCAGCGGCGCCATGATCGAGACGGTCAACCTCGATCAGTCCATCGGAGCCGTGAGTGGCCCTCTCCGGGTCAATTGCGCCGGCATTACCCGGATCAACTCCATGGGTATCAAGCTTTGGCTGGATTACTTCAATCGACTGGGCGGCGCGGGCGTGAAGCTCACGTTCGTGGAATGCTCCGATGCCGTCGTTCAGCAGCTGAACATGGTCTCGAACTTCCTCTGTGGCGGAAGGCTGGAGTCGTTTTTTGTACCTTTCCGTTGCGGCAGCTGCGATGCGGAAAGCCGGGGACTCGTGAACGTGGACGCCGTCTTAAAGCAGAAGCTACGGATCCCGCCGCATCCCTGTGATAGTTGCGAGGGCGGTATCGCGGAGTTCGACGATCTACCCGAGGAGCTGCTCAGATTCCTCTCCAGGGAAGGCAAAAGGTGAAGCCCGCACTCCTACTGGTCTCGGACAGGACCGAGGATTTGGAGTTCGTGACCGAAGTCTCGATCCACGGTGGATTCGAGCTGCGTGTCTATTCGGATCTTGCGGAGGCTTTCCAGGCTCTCGATCCCGAACGGCTTCCCTTGCTCTTCGTGGACATCGCCCTACCGGGGCGCTTCGAGGAATTTGTCCGGGTCTTCTCCCCGAAGTTCGGGAAGGAGAAAGGAAAGCTTGATCCTAACCTGATCCACCTGATCGGGCCCGAAGAGATCTCCCAGGTCGACCCCCTGAAAAGCGCAGGTTTCTTCGGGCATTACGTGTCGCAGAACTACGGCGACGCGAAGATCGCCGGGAAGTACTACTCGAGGATCGCGCGACGCGAAGCCACTGGCCCGCCGGATGGCCTGGCACAACTCCTTTCTCCGGATGCGGTCATTCAGGAATTCGAACTCAAACATTCCGACCAGAAGGAGGAGTGCCTCGAGCGCATTGACTCATTTCTGAGAACCGGCGCGGATGTCAGCTCCTGGTTGATTCCGCAGGTCGTGACCGCCGCGGATGAGCTGCTGATGAACGCGATCTTCGACGCACCCCTGGACAAGAGTGGCGATCAGGAACACAAGGCGCTTGCGCGGAGCGCGCCGGTTGCGCTCGCCGAGGGACAGTCCATTGTCATCGAAATGGGCTACGATGGAGTTTACCTCGCAGTCACTGTCACGGACTGTGTTGGCAGCCTGAATAAACCCAAGCTATTGAAACATCTCTTCAGCGGCAAGCCCTTCGAGCATTTCATCGTGGATCCGAACGTAGCGGGCGCGGGCATCGGGCTGGCCACTACGTATCGCACCGGAGGCAGCCTGATATTCGTCAATCATCCCGGCAAGCGGACCCGAGTGACCGCGTTTTTCAAGCAATGCAAGAGCCGGCTGGAGTATCGAAAGAAGCTCCATTTCATTTCGATCCATGTCGTCGCGGGGTGACAGGAGCGGCGCAGGCTTAGGGCGTGCCGCCTTACTTTTTCCCGGCGCTTTTCCTGTAGACGCGAGGAATTTCCGCAAAACCCGCAAGGAAGACCCGCGCGGCTGAGTCTCGGTCCGAGGACCCTGGTGGCGGGAGCCTGAGCGAGTAGCCCGCGGGAATGAAGCGGCTGCCGTCGTGGACGGCGTCGGTCAGCCCCGGATTCAGCTCCCGGAGGCGCTTTCGGTCGAGCTTGAGGAAGCGGCAGAGTACCGGAGCCTTGATCCCGTCAGGAAGCTTAAGCTCTATGAAAAGCTCGGGCTTCGCCCGCGTCACGCTTCCGAAGTATTTCTCGGCGTGGCGTTCGACTTCGACCGCCGCCAGGAGCTCGGGATAGAAGTTGCTGCTCGCGAAGCCGAAGCTTCGGGAGCGGTAATTGGTGACGACGTCCTCGAGCTGGTCGGATCCCACTTTGACTACCGCGCGCATCAGTCCTTTGCGCCCGTGATTGTAGGCCGTGACCGCGAGCGGCCAGCTCCGCAGTGAGTTGTAGTTGAGCTTGAGGAGTTTCGCCGCGGCCTCTGTTGCGCGCAGCGGGTCGTTTCTCTCGTCGACGGAGTCGTTGATGGTGAGAAAGAGCCGGCCGGTCGACTGCATGAACTGCCAGATGCCGCTCGCGCCGACCTTTGAGCGGGCTTTCATATTGAAGCTGCTCTCGACGAAAGGTAGCCGCGTGAGCTCGACCGGCAGTCCTTCTTTCCGAAACGCGTCCTCCATGAATGGCAGGAAGCGGCCCGACTGGCGAAGGCCGTCCAGGAACGCTTCCTTCTGCCCGAGCTGGAAGCGCAGGCGCTTGCGCTGGGTCGCCTTTAAGAACTTATCGGGCTCGTTCGAGTCCTCGAAGAGATGGAAAGCATGCATTTCGTTTTCGGTGAGGCCTTCGGGCATCCCGTGGCCCGGGCTCTTGATCCACTTGCGGTGGAGCGAGAGCAGGACCGCACGCCACTTTTTCTTCGCAGCCTTTGCGTCGCGGCCTTTGGAGTTGAGAACTTCGTAAACCTTGTCTACGTAGCGCGCGTCGTGGATCACACCCTGGTGAGTCGCGTACTGGGTGTAGATCTTGATCCAGAAGTCGACGTTGCGCTGAAGGCGCTCGTCGAGCGTGGTTTGAAGCGGCGCCATGATACCAGTGCCGGTAGCGGGGCTTTCAGCG
>JAYVOO010000536.1:0-3591 GCA_043757905.1 Oligoflexia bacterium | reverse complement strand
TATCGGTATGGGAATGGGCCTGGGAGTAGCCCGGGCCGCAGAGCTTCCAGATGAGTATTTCCAGATCGATTCCGTTCAGCTTCGGCGCACGGATGCCGGAGACGGGGCCTGGCAAGAGGTGCAACCCTTCAACCGAAAATCTGATTTAAAATCCCTCCGTCCGTCCGCGAGAAACAAAGACGCTTCCGCGGCACCGGCCCTCGACCCCAAGACTATCGCCACTATCGTCAATATCGGAAAGGAAGTCTGGAAGGTCATCGACGCCAACAAACCCGTCGTGAACGTCAAGACCGATACTGCCTTCGCGCTGCCCAAGGGGGTCACCGACCTGAGCGAGCTCGACTCGTGGAAAGGGCCCGCGACCGCGACTTACCAGATGGCCTATACGAATAAGTTTGGCATGGACGTCGTGAAGCTCGAGTACACAATTAGCTTCGAGCACAACGGCCGCCATAACGGGAAGGGGCAGTACATCGCGAACGCGACGGTCATTCCCGAGAGCGTGAAAGTGATGTGGGGCTTCACATTCAACGCCGATATGGCGGTGACCGCTGTCACCAATCAGGGATCGAAGGAAGAGCCGCTGGCCGCACTGGGGCTCGTCTTTCATTGGACCGTGCAGAACCCGATCCAGCATAACGAGGAGACCGCCGCTTTCACCGTTCGCGGAGATGGCACGATTCAGGCTCAGCACTGATTCCACTGATTCGAAAGAGCATTCAGCGATCCGGCGGCGTCTTGCCGAGCTGCCGGATCGCGCTTTTCCGGTGCGGACCGGAGAGATCCGAATGCAGCCGGACGAGCGCGTAAGCCAGGACCTCGTGATGGTGGAGGTCCTCGAAGCCCGGCTCCTGGGCGAGATCCAGCCAGAGTCGGTGGATCAGCTCGACGTCCTCTGGGTTTAGCTTCGGCGCATGCGCGCCCAGCGAGAAGACTGAGCTCGTGCCTTCGGCATCGATGACGCGAAAGTTGACGGAGTGGCCGGGCTTCTCCGAGAGTGCCTCCCAGGCGAGACCCACCTGCCTGGCCTGCTCCTCGGGTGTCATCACGGAAGACTTTCCAGCGATGATCTCGGAAGACTTCATTTGGCTCGCAGCAATCGCGATAGCCTGGAAGATTTGCGATGAAGGAACGACGAGCAGCTCGACGTGCTTGCCGGCTTTCTCCGCCAGGGCCACCACGCGGGTGAAGAGCTCTTGCTCGTAGCTCGTGAAGAGCTCGCTCTCGTTCATGTTTTCATAACCCGTGTCCGGCCCCGCGAGCCTTCGGATCGTCATCACGACGATATCCCGCTGGGCGGTGTCAACGAGCTCGATCGCATGGCGGACATGCTCGAGTGTGTTGTAGTCACGCACGAGGCAGAGTACGTTGCCCGCACGCACTGAGCTCGAGGTTCCGATCCCGTCTTTCGGGACCAGTTTGGACTGGTCCAGGCCCGCGCGATCCGTGGCGCCGAGGGCGCGCTTGCGCTCATTGATCCGCTCGCAAACCCAGAACATCAGGTAGAAGATCACCGTGAAGCCCAGGCCGGTCACGGTCGCGATCTGCTTGGTGACGAGATTCACGCCGGCGACCGTGAACATGAAGAGCGCGATCGCTCCCAGTCCGAGCGGCAACTCGAAGCGGCCGAGCCTCGGATTGATCGGCACTTTCCATTCGCGCGTCGACTTGTCCTTGAAGCGCAGGACAAACATCGCGAGTCCGTTGAGCGCGAACGACCAGATCACCCCGAACGCGTAGGCCTCGCCAAGCACGTAGACGTTGCCGCGCGAGCCCGCAATCGCGAGAAACTGCAGTCCGGCCACCAAATTGATCATGCGGTAGTGGGTGCCGAACTTCCGATGCGGCCCCCGGAACCATTCGGTCAGTACTCCGTCTTCGCTCAGGCGGGTGAGCACGCCGTTGGCGCCGATGACCGCCGTGTTGACCGCCCCCGACAGGATCAGGAAGCCCACGCCGACGATAAATGCCTGGAACGCGAGTCGGAGCGCGAGGGGGCCCGCGAGATTCAACGCGACTCCGCTGATTAAGTTGTCCGAATAGCCCGCGCGCAATCCGTCGGGGATGAACGCGTACGCCATAAATGAGACGAGCGAGGTGAAAAGCAGCGAGAAGGCGAAGATCACGAGCCCCGCGCGCACGAGATTGCGGTGCTTCGGGTACTCGAGCTCGCGACTCACCTGCGCGAGCGACTCCTCGCCCGACATCGCGAGAAAGGAATGCCCGAACGCGATCAGGATGCCGATAATCCCCAGCCAGCTCCAGGGGCCGTTTTCTGAGGGAACCGAGTATCGGGGTTCCGAAGTCATGGCGGAATCCTCCACCGCAAACTTGCCGGGGGCGAGAGCGGGCAGCCAGCCGACGGCGTCCTGGCTG
Organism: Oligoflexia bacterium; assembly: GCA_043757905.1. Classification (GTDB taxonomy): domain Bacteria; phylum Bdellovibrionota; class UBA1018; order UBA1018; family UBA1018; genus JAYVOO01. The sequence continues at coordinate 1,215 of JAYVOO010000536.1, read as the reverse complement.
AAGGCGAGATGCGAGGGAACGGGCGTGGGTGGAAGCCGCCGGGTCTCGGGACGCTGGATCAGCGTGATCGCGCCCCACCCAATCAGGAGCACCGCCATCACGGTCATGATCTTCATCATCCGGAGCGCGCCGTCCGAGCTTTCCTGTACACCGCGGGTGTTGCGGCGCCAGAAGTAGAGGGTGATCAGCGCGGCTACTCCGGCGGAGATCCAATTGATCGTATCCTTCTCGGGGGTCCAGGGCATCCCGAAGTAGGTGAGGAGCTCAGCGACTAGGCTGACGACATACTGCCCGGCCGAGACGCCCGAAATCGGGCCAGTCAGGATGTAGTCGAACATGAGCGCCGAGACCGAAAGCTTTGCGAGCTTGCCTCCCATGGCCTCCTTCACGACTTTGTAAACGCCGCCACGGGTGAACATTGCGCAGGACTCGACGTAGACGGAACGGACTGCATACGAGAAGAGCATCACGCCCAGGATGAACCAGGGAGCCGACTGGCCGATCGCGCGCTCGGCGATCCCGCCAGCGTAAAAGGCGGAAGAGCCCAGGTCGTTCAATACGATCGCAGCCGCTCTCCAGAAAGAGATGAAAGAGAGCATGACGGAGGTGGCGACGACGACTTTTATTCTTTGGGGTGCAGATTCAGGATGCATCTTTAAGGGCATCGAATACGCGGTTCAGAGGAGCCTGGCAAGCCGCATTACGGAGGTACCGACCGCTGATCAGGCCGATCTTCGCGGAGTGCCCCGGTGGCCGTGATGGAAGCTCATCTGTCGCCGCTCCTCATCCTCTTTGCAGGCCGCGCAGAGGGTGGTCACCGGGTGAAGCTCGAGGCGCTTCTCCTCGATGGGTTCCTCGCACTCGGTGCAGGTGCCGAACGAATGCGCCTTGATCCGCCGCAAGGCCGCGTCGATCCGTTTCGCCTGCGCTACGCTTCGCATATTCAGCTCCTGACTGAGTCGCGACGCAATCTGGTTCTGCGTGACGTCGGCATCGTCACCGCGCGGACACTCGTTCGCTGCCGAGCGCGTGAGAGTCCTGGTGAGATCAGATTTCATTCCCAGCAAGATCGTCCTGAACTTATTCAGAGAATATCCTTCCATGATCGATTCCCCCTTGCAGCGTGGACTTACAAGTCGCGCGCCAGCCATTTCCGGCGGGCAATGGCCAGGCCCGGTGGATTGCAAGCAAGGGGCTTTGGTCTGTGTTAGGGTG
>JAYVOO010000535.1:0-13536 GCA_043757905.1 Oligoflexia bacterium | reverse complement strand
TAGATCTCGCTCAGGCCGCCCTCTTCGGTTAAGATCGTGTAAGCTTCCTGCAGGCGCTCATCTTGGAGCTTCAGCAGCTCGTCCGGGCTCTTAGCGTTCTCTGCATTCTCAAGATGAAGGGGGAGGAGATTGCGAAGTTTCTCGACCGCGAGACGATCGCTGTGCAGCCATTTGTCCTTGAAGTGCGTCAGTCTGGCTTTCGCGGCCTCGAGGGTTTTTGCCTCGACTGGGGACTCACTCAAGCACGCGGCGGCGAGGATCAGGCTGAGTAAAGGAATTAAAAGTAAATTTGGAATTGGGCGCACTGGGACCTCCGGGTCAAGTCCCTAGAAGAGCAAAAATTATGCTGAAGCCGACTTACTTCAAGTCAAACAAGACACATTCTCGCGCAAAATGACTGCCCAACCTTTAGTCAGGTGGGATCGAAATCTCCGTGTGATTCGATCCCGGTGTGCCTTGGACGACCGGGAAAGTCGCGATTTCTAGCAATGCGATACATGCATCTCGATGGCAGACATGCTTCATAATGCATTACGGCAACAAAAGGTTTATACTGTATTTATGTATCGAAATCGGATTTGTCTGCTCCTGCTTTTCTGGCTCGTTGTAGCGTCTAGCGGGGGCTGCTCAATTGAAAAGCATGCTGGAATGTCGCTCAACTTGAGGCTGGCCCAGGTAGCTCCCATCGATTCGTCGAATGTGCCAGTTATCACGCCTTCGAGCCCCCCTGTTTGCGGAGACAACTGCTTTTTTATCCGTACTGATGCGGACCGTGGAGGAAGTGGCAAAAGCTGGGCAAGCGCCTGGAGGTCACTGCCAAGCGAGCTAGTGCGGGGATCAATTTATTATTTGGCGGGTGGCTCGTACGCCCATGCCACGCTGAGCTCGCCTGAGGACGGCACAAAGGTTGTGACGATAAGAAGTGCGAGCGCCGCGGACCACGGTACTAAAATGGGATGGAGCGCGGGACTAGCCTCGGCGCCGGCTATTTTCACAGGTATCGTCATCCAAGATGGGCACTTCACTTTAGATGGAATCAAAATCGCAAATAGAAGCGACCAAAGTAACCTGCTGATTTTGGATGGCCCACTGTCGCACGTCACGGTGAAGAACGTTGAACTTGAAGGCGATCCAAGCTTTATGAACCGCGTGACGGGTGTTTATGCAGTCCAGAGCCCGAAGAACTTTGTCATGCAGTCATCGTACGTTCACGATACGTTCGGAGTGCACTTCTATTTTATTGGAGCAGAAAACGTGCTTCTGGAAAAAAACACTTTTGCGAGAAATTGGAGCACCCCAGCCTGGCACTCGGAGTCAGTGCAGGCGCGGGGCTGCAAGGGGATAGTAGCCCGCTACAACTTGTGGCAAGACATCGTCGGGACAGCGGTGATTGTGAGCGGTAGCGGCGACTCTTCCGACTGGTACGTCTACGGTAACGTATTTAACCGCGGCAACGTCGGCAACGGGGTGATTTCAGACAATCAATCCGGATCGATCCAAAACGTGAATATCTATAACAACGTAATTACCGGTCATAAGACCGCTAGTATGAATTTTTGGAACGCGACTGGGGCCGTGCGTGTTTTCAATAATATTTGGTTCAGCAACGAATGGGCTACGCTCATCGGCGTAACGGAACATGATTACAATTACTTCTCAAAAACTTCATCCCAGTTTGCTTTCCTCACCTCTCCCCATGAAACACCTATCACTCAAGGCAACCCGAGCGTTAATTCGGACCCCTTTGTTGATTCCTCCGGCGGTGACTTTCACCTCCGCGCGCCGCTTGTCGGATTCTCGGGTCGCCAGTTGGCGCCTCCCTATGACGTCGATCCATCTGGTGCGTACCGAGGCGCAGATCAGAGCTGGGACATCGGCGTGTTCGAGTTTAAGGAATGATTTCTAGGCTTAGAGCTTCCGGCTGAGCCGGTCTAGGATCTGGCGCGCCAGGTTCTCGCCTAGAAGGATTTCCATTTGGGGGATGAGGCCCGGACTCGTGAAGTTGAGATCGGTGACATGCCCGTCGATGAGGTCGACGGCGGCGAGGCGGATCTTCCGCAGCTTGAGATGGCGGCCGATCCGCCTGGCCGCGATCCTCTCGGCTGTATTCAGCTCGCTTCGGACGAGGCGGCCTCCCTGGTCCATGTTGACGCGAAAGTCTCCCTCCTTCGGGAGCTTCTTCACGACCGCAAGCAGCTTGCCGTCAACGTACCAGAGCCTCTGCTCGCCTTGCTCGATGCCTTTCAGATAGCGCTGGAGCAGCACCGGCTCGGTGAAGCCCGAGCTCGCGCGCTCGAGGTGGGTTCGCGACGCTGCGATCTCCTCGGGCGTGGTCCACTTGAGGAGCTCGACCCCGATGCTCTGGGCGAGGTGCAGAGGCTTGAGAACGGTCACGCTTTCCTTCAAGCCGAATGTCTCCAAGCGCGCCCATTCGCTCGAAACTACAGTCGGCGGAAGCAGTCCTTCCAGGAGGCTGGCCTCGAACTTCTCGTTCGCGCGCAAGAGCAGGGGCGCCGGGTTGATGATCTCGGTGCTTCGCCGCTTTCGGGTTAACAAGCCTAATGCGCCTTCGTGCTGACGGATGCCGTGAACGAGTAGCTGAAGCGGATGCAGGTACGCGAGGTTAACAGGAGGATCGGTGCGGTAATGGATACTCTGAAACCGCGAGGGCTCCGTTGGAGTTGGCGGCCCTAGGCGGAAGTCGGAAGATTTGCGGCCAGGGGATACCGCCTGGATCTCGCGCGCATCCAGCCACACCTTGCCTTCCTCAAGACGGATGGAATGGAGGTCGCACCAGTAGTTCTCGTTTCCGAGCGCCAGTGATTCCTCGGCGAGCCGGAGGGTCGTGTCTTTCGGATGGTCGAGCGTGTCCCACGGGTCGGTTACCCAGAGAAGGCTGGTCTTGCGGAACGGGCTGCGGAACTTTTTGCGTTTCATGATGTGAGTTTCCCGATGACTTCTGCGGCGATCGACCGGAGCGGCAGGGAGGCTTCGCCCCAATGCACGCTCAGGCCGCCGCTCGCGCGAGAGAGGCTTGCGGAGAATTGGGCGCGGACTTCCGCGACCGGCAGAAAGTTCAGGATGCTCTTCGTGTCCTCGCGGTTCTCGCCCTCGGGGCCCGCATCCTCGAGGTCGTCGGCGATCTGGAAGCCCAGGCCGAGCTCGGCGGCGAAACCGGCCAGGGCCTGGCCTTCAGGGCTCGTTTCCTCGATCGAGGCCAGGTCCATGGGGATGAGGATCGCGCCGGAGAAGAGCGCGCCGGTTTTCAGTCGGTGCATCTTCATCAAGTCGTCAAGCGAGGAGGATTCCGACATGAGCATCTCGGCGGCTTGCCCGCCGATCACGCCGCCCGCACCTGTGATGCCAGAGAAGCGGCGGAAGGCGCGCAGGAAGTGTTCCGGGCTTGCCGCCTCGCGCGCGCACTCCGCGAACACCTCGCTCGCCATCGCGAGCAGCGCGTCCCCCGCAAGCAGCGCGAGCCCCTCGGAAAACTGACGGTGGTTGGAGGGGCGGCCCCGGCGGAAGTCGTCGTCGTCCATGCAGGGCAAGTCGTCGTGGATGAGCGAGAAGCAGTGGTACATCTCGAGCGCAATCGCGGCTGGGAGAGCGGACTCACGCTTGAGCCTTAACATCGCGGCCGTGGCGAGGCAAAGCCGAGGGCGGATGCGCTTACCGGGTGCATAGAGACTGTAGCGGATCGAGTCCGCCAGATTAGCAGGCGCAGGATGATCAGGGCGGGTGAGATAATGCTCCGTGACCTGCTGGAGATCGGAGTCGATCTCGCTCACTTGGGGGCAGCCCCCGCGGGCGGCGCTCCAGCGGGCATCGGCAGCGGGCTGCCGAGTGTGCCGCTCAGGTTGTAGGCATAACTGCCGTCCGGCAGCTTGGCCTGGCCAAGGAATGCGTCCAGGATCGCGAAGGACTTGAGAATGCTCTGGGAGAGCGAGAACTTGGCCTTGAGATTCAGCGGGCTTGCGTCCAAGTACTTGCCGAGCGTGACGTCGCCGGTGACGGTGGCGACGAGGTCATCAGTAGTACTGCCGGTCTTTCCGAGCTGAAAGGTCTTGATCCTGGCTTTGCCAGCGTCGATGTCGAGATCGATCTTGCCTTCGGATACTGTCAGCCGCGGAAGCGAGAAGCCCATGAGCGGCTGCTGGTCGATGACGACTTTCTTGAGCGTGACATCGATCTCTCCCTTGCTGGCGGCGAAATTAGCCGAGTCGCCGTCGAACCAGCCCGAGCCGTTCAGGATGCCGGAACCGGAGATGCCGGCGAGGGTGGGCAGGATGCCGAGCTTGCCGATGTCGAGCTCTTTGGCTTTGAACGAGAACGCGTTCCAAGTTTCCTTGCTTGAGAACCAGAGGCTGATCTTGCCGTCGCCGTTGTAGATGGCCGCGTCGCCGCCGATCTTGCGGAAGATCAGGTTGAAGAGCGAGGGCTTGAAGGAGATCTCGTCGATGTGCACCGGCGCATCGGGAGGCGGGAAGCCGAGCGTGACGTCTTCCATCACATAGGAGAAGCCCCAGCCGATGGAGAGATGACCCTTCTGTGCGGTGAAGGTGATTCCGCGAGGGGCCAGGACTGACGCGATCGTACCCTGGACGTAGGCCTTGATGCGCGCCTCGGGCAGCTTCACGATCGTGAAGATGATCAGAGAGAAGATGGCGAGCGCGCTCCATCCCGCGTTTCTCATCGCCTGTTGGGCTTTCGTCGCGAGAGCGGGAGTGGTCTGGGTGACGTCTGCGGTTTCGGTTGCCATGATTCAGGTCTCCGCTTATTTGCTGGCCAGCGTGAACCCGGAGATGGCCAGAGTCGCATCGAGGTAGCCGGCCGGGTCGTTTTTAGTGTCGATCGTCAAGTTCCGGAGTTTGGCCGGCCGGGTGCCGTTCTCCAATGCGTACGTGAACCTCACGATCTGCTTGATGCTGACGTGCTTGAGCGCGACGTCGACCAGCATTTCCTTGGAGGACTCAGTCGTGCCGCCGGGCTTCTCGGTGCCGACGGCGAAGCTGGTCTTGTCGATTCCATTGCCGGAGGCGATTCCCTCGAGGTAGGCCGGCCACGGCCCTTCAGCTTCGGCGCCCGCAGCGGCGGCCGAATTGGCTTCCTTCAGGCGCCTGAGCTCGTCGTTCGCGCCTTGCATGAGGACGAGGAGGTCGGCTTTCTCCGCTAGCTCGCGCTTCAGCTTATGGACGCTCCAGACGGAGCTTCCGATGAGTACGAAGACCAGCAGCAGGGTGCCGCCGACGCTCGCTAACTTGAGATACGTGCGGCTCTGGGGGTCCAGCTCTTCCCACTTCCCGCGCAGCTCCTGGAACCACTGCTGCTCGTTGAGCCGTTCGATGGCAGTTTCCCAACTCTCCTTGATCTTGGTGCCGAGCTCGGCGAACTTACTTGCCATACGCATCCTCCTGAACTTTTCCGGTGAACGTGACCTTCCATCGCTTGCCGGAGCCGTCTGGCGCCGTGACTTCCTCGAGCTTGCTCTTCTGCAGGCCGCGAATCCGCCCGGACAGCGAGGAGTTCAGGCGCTCGGCGACCTGCGGATTGGCGACGAGGAAGGTGAGCGAGGTGGAGGTTTCGTCAGTCGGGGAGTAAGGCGACGTCGGCGCGGCTCCAACCTGATAGACGGTCATGTCTGTGACGATGTCCTTGCTCACCGATGAAGAGAGCTCCTTCAAGAAGTCGAGCGGAGAGTGGGGGTTCTGAGTAATCAGCTTGTTCAGGTCACGTTGCTTGCCCAGCTCCTTGTTGATCGAAGCCCGAAGCGTGGTGGTGTTGGCCATGTAGGTGCGGACAGCGCTGCCTGAAAGACCCGTGAAGAATCCTTTCATCGCGCGCTCGAGTTGGGAGTCGATGCCAATAATCTCACGTTGGTAGACGGTCGACTGCACGAAAAGGCTCAAGAAGAAGCAGAACGCGATGGCGCCGAACGCCTGCGCCGGCCTCTTCAGGCTCGCGAAGTTAATCTCGGTCGTACGCCCCTGCTTGGCGAACTCCCCGCGGCGGAAGTTGATACTGGAGGTTTTGTCGGGCCCCACGAGGCAGAGCGCGATCGAGACGGCGAGCGCGAACGCGGCGTCAGTCTGCTCGGAGTAGGTCACGCCCGAAGTAGCCACCGCGCTCAAGCTTTGGAGCGGCTTGACCGGAATCTGGAGATCTTCTTCGATCACGCGGTTCAAGCCGGGCAGGAGCGAAGTTCCACCGGCAAGATAGATCGTCTCGAGTGATTCTTGCGTGAGGTTCTTGCAGGTCAGCCTAGTCTGACGGATCTCTTTGATCAGTTCACGAATGGAGCCCATCAAAGTCTCGGATAGATCGAGCTGTTCTTGGGTGACTTCCTCGGTGCGGGACTGGGGCAGCACAAAGCCGTGGTCGAGCTTTGCGGCTTCCGCCTGGTCAAGTGGGATATGATATTTCTGGCACATCGCCAGTGTCAGATCGCGGCCACCCCAAAGCAGCTCGCGGCTCGCGACGGGCCGGCCTCTGTGATGGAGGTAAAGGACGGTGCGCTCATGCCCGATGTGCACGAGGAGCACGGGCTTCTCCTGGGCTCCGGGATCCGGGCCGAGCACGCGGTTCAGAAGGCAGCGATAGGCCCAAGACTCGGAAGTGATGAAGTCGGGGTCGACGCCGGCGGCGCTCCAGGCCTTCAAGAAGTTCTCCAGATGCAGCTTAAGCGTCGCCGCCACGTGGACGGTCGAGCCTAGCTTGCCCTGCGAGAGGATGGACATGTCGTAAACGGCGTTCTCAATCGGGAACGGCAGCTCGTCCTCGAGCTCGAAGGCGACGCTCGAAAGGATCGCCTTTTTGTCGCGGGTCGGAAGCGTGAGGTTTCGAAAGGTAAGCTGGCCCGAGCGGATGGCCACGGCCAGCCGATCCGGCTCCTTGTGCAGCCCATGCATCAGCCGGGCGAGCGCGACCGTGGGCTCCTCGCCGGGGGCGAGCGGCTCTTCGTGGTACTCGTGGATCTCGAAGCGTCCGAACGCGCTGTCGATCTCTACCGCCTTAATGCTTTTGCTGCCGAGGTCGATTCCAAGGATTCTCATAGTTGGCCTCTCATAAAATTCTCATAAAAGTGACCTTCAAGCCAGGATCAGGCTTGCCGGTAGCCGGATTTGTCGCTGAGGCAGCTCCGCTGGGGGCCGTGCTCGGATTGGCGGGGGCTTTGTTGGCAGGTGGCTCGTTCAGCGTCACCCAGGCTTCGAGGAGCCTGGCCGACTGGTTGACCTGCGCTCTCACGGTGATCTTGAACGAGGATTCGTCGACGATGATGCGGATATTCTTCTTTTCGAGGCTGGACTTGAAACGCTGGAGCTCGTTCGGGTCCTTGACGAAGAGGGCGACCGCTCCGCCCACGTACTTGAAGAAGTCTTCGGCTGCCTTAAATGTGTTGTCCACGTCCTCGGCGTCGCGGAACTTGAAGAAGTCGGTGATCTCTTCGGGCGTGATCGTGGGGATAAGCGCTTTGAGAGTGGCCTCTTTGAGCGTGTTGACGTTGATGCCGGGAGTGAGGCTGACTGTCAGCGCCGGCGCGAAGAGATCATAGATGCGATCCTCCATGCCGGAGATCATGTGCAACTCACTCAGGCTGTAGAATGGGGCGCCCTTGGGTGTCATTCCCTCGCTCGGGGCCGAAGTCTTGCGTTCGTAAGCGCGGTCCGCCCAGGCGAAAAGATTGTCCATGAAGTCATCGAATCGCCAGTCGCGGTATTCTTCGGCGAACTCCTGGTCGTGCTCGAGCTTGTTCGTATAGAGCTGCGAAAGATACTCGCGCAGGCTGGTCCTTGCGCCTTCCGGATCGAACTCAGAGGTGGTTGGGCTGGGATTCGGGTTCGGGCTGGCCTGGGTGCCCGGAGTGGGCGAGCTCGAGGGGCTAGGTGAGGGCACGTATGCCGCGTGAATCGAGTTCAGGTTGTACTTGGACGACTCTGACTCGATGACCGCCGAGAAATTTCCCTCGAGGCCGGAGGTCTTCTGGAACTTGGTGATCGATTCCTTCTGCAAGAGGGACAGGCCCGGGAGATCAGCTGGAATCGGGTAAAAGAATGGGAAGCTCCACACCTTGTCGATCACGGATTTCGAGATTGCGGCGCCCCCGGCTCCGCCGCCCCCGGCTCCCATCGACTTCATCGCGCTTTTTACCTGCTGGAATGCCTTGAGTCGGAGAAGCGAGAGTTTGAAACCGCTCTTGGCGAGGTAATGGGCCTTGAGCTGGTCGAGGCCGTCGAAGGCGACTGTTTGGTTCATCTGCGCGATGTAGACGAACTCCGTACAGAGTACGGAGAGGATGCTCATCGCGGAGATGACCATGAAGAGCGCGATGCCGCTCTGACCAGGTTTCTGCTCAAGTACTGGGGTCGACGCCACTGAGCGGTACCTCCATCCTGAACACGTATTTCCCGTCAAACCCAAGGCGCAGAGGCCCACCGACGTCGAGCGTGATCTCAACCTCGTCCGGGTAGCGCCCCTTCTGATCGCCATTGTTGCTATCCCAAGTCGTCATCCACGTGCCCTCGGGCCCCTTGTCCTTGCGGAAGTAACGGAACCTGAACTTGCGGATGCCTTTGAGCAGAACGAACTTGCGGAGGTATTTGTCCTTAGTGTCCTCCTCCTCATAGACGTTCGGGCTCTCGGTCTTGACGAGGAGCTGCGCGCCTTGCACGTCGTGATTAGACGAGTCGGGAGCGAGTTCGAAGCTCACTTTGGCAAACTCGCTCTCTGCCGCATCCTTGTAAATCCGGACGTGCGAGGCCGCGACAAAGCTCATCTTGTTCTCGCTGCCTTGGAAGCGCGAGGCGCGGATCCCGGTTTTGTCGAGCACGGGGCCCCAGAACTTGCTCTCGTTCAGCAGACCTTTGGAAGCGAAGGCCTGCGCAGTCTGGGGATCGAGATCCGGCGTTACGTCGGCCTCGGGACCGGTGAGCTCGGGCGTGGCACCCGGCTGCGGCGCGGTCGTCGAGGGCGCCTTCTTTGGGCGCATGATGAGGGGTGAGTAGCAGAGCGCAATATCGCGCTGGAGGATGTCCATCGCAAGGCGGATACCGTTGTAGAACTCGCCTTCGCTCTGGAGCACGTCGCGGAGCTTGAAGGTCTGCACCGTGGCTTGGTAGATCCCGAGCGCGATGAAACTCAGGATCACAAGCGAGATCATCACTTCTAATAAAGTAAAACCCGCTTGCCGCGCGCGTGGGACCACGCCCTTACTGAGAGAGTTCGAACTCATGATTGAGGTCCACCCAGTAGGTTGAGAGCACGAAGCTCTGTTCAAAGCTGCCTTTTTTCCAGAAGACGGTGACGTTCACCTCGCGGATCGCCTTCGAGAGAAACTTAGTTACGAGCTTGGTGATCGTCTCGATGATCTCAGAGCCGCCTTCGGCCCCTTTTTCGCCGCCCCCGCCGCCTGCGCTCAGCGTGGGGAACTCGACTTCCTTGATCACGGTCTTCCAGCGGTATTCTTGGTAAGGCGCTTCGAAGGGGCCGCCGTCCTCTTTCTTATATTCCGAGAAAGACTTGCCTTCGATCGCGTGCTCAGTCGAAACCATCTTGGCCTTGGCGAGCATGGCGACGATGTTCATCTGCTTGGTCCGCACGGACGCGTTGATCGAACCGGACTCGACCGCGAGAATGGAAGAGAGCGCAAGCACCATGATGGCCATGGCGATGATGGTCTCCAGGAGTGTAAAGCCCTCTTGATTCCGAAGAAGGGTGAGAATCTTCATTTGTCCTCCACTTCCTTCATCTCGGCCCGGCGGTCGTAGACGTCGCTACGGCCCATCATCGGAGAAATGACGAGCGAAGCCCGGTGCTCGGAGGTGTCCTTCAGGTGGACGATCGTCTGCTCGGCCAGGCCGTTCGGGAAGAAATGGGTGTAAGCGAGCCCTTCTTTGATGGTTTCAGTGCTCTGCTGGGTGAAGACGTCCTCGAACGTGACTCCGGTCGGGAGCGACGCCTTCTTGCGGGTGACTCGCGTGTTCATCGAGAACTCGGAGGCGGGAGGCTTGTCCGAAGGCTTGGCGAAACGCTTACGGCGCTCTTCCTTCTCTTTCGACTCCTTGGTCTCGAGGAGCGCGTTGGCTGGCCCCGACTCGACCCAGTATTTGCCCTCTTTGAAGTCATAGACGAGGCGATTGACCTTACCGCTGATGATGGTGGAGTTGTAGGTCTCCTTGATCGTGGTGGCGAGTTCGCGGGTGGCGGAATTGAGTGTGAGTTGGAAATAGCCGCCGATGCCGGGCATGACGACGGCTGAGACGAGTCCGATGATGGCCACAACCACCATCAGCTCGATCAGCGTGAAGCCCGGGGCCAGGCCCAGGCGGCTGATGCCGCCCAACCCGGCCCCGGTCAATTCGCGAGTGCGAGTCAAAGATGCAGGTAGCGAGTTAATCGGCATCTTCCGACGAGATATCCTTGTTCACGCCTTCGCCGCCTTCCAGGCGGTCTGAGCCCAGCGAACGCAAGATGAATTTGTTACCGTCGGAAGTGTAGACGAACTCGCCGTCCCAGGCGTCATGCGGGACTTTCTTCAGGAATCCTTCCGGATCGTAACTTTTACATTCGCGGCCGGACGGCGCCTTCACGAGGGCGTCGAGTCCTTGCTCAGTAGTCGGGTAGAATCCACAGACGCGGCGGAAATCGGTGAGGACCGTTCCCAGCTGCTTGATCTGGATCTTAGTGGTGCTCACGCGCGACTCGTCGAGCTTCTTGGTGACCTGAAGACCGACGAGACCCATGATCAGGCCGATGATCGCGATGACGATCATCATTTCGATCAGCGTAAAGCCAGCTTCGGATGTTTTTCTCAGTTGTTTCAACATTTGCAGTTTCTCCTTCAGTGCGGGTGGGTTCAAATACGTCAACGTTGGTTGATATTCGTCATCTCCATCAGGGGCATGAAAACGGACAAAACGATAAAGCCGATGGCGCCGCCCATGGCGATGATCATCATCGGCTCGAGAAGCGCGGTCATGGCGTCGATGCGGGAGTTCACCTGGTCCTCGTAGGTCTCGGCGACGTTTTGGAGCATGTCGGCGAGCTCGCCCGTCTTTTCGCCGATTGAGATCATGTGAATCATCATCGGGGGAAACTCGCCGCTCCGACGGAGCGGCTCGGCGATCGATTGGCCTTCGGTGATGTTCTCGCGGGCATTGGAGATCGCCTTGGCGATCGGGACGTTGTCCACTAAGTTCCGGGCGATGGTCATGCAGGTCAGGATCGGAACTCCACTGCCGAGCAGGGTCGACATCGTGTTGGAGAAGCGCGTGACGGCGATCATGCGGACCAGCGGGCCCACGACCGGAATCTTTAGCTTGAAAGCGTCCCATTTCGCCTTGCCGGCTTCGGTCGCGATGGAGCGGCGAAAGAGAGTCACGGCCGCGAATCCAGCGCCAATGAAGAGGAACCACCACGTGACGATGGCGTCGCTGATGAAGATCATGACCTTGGTCATGGCGGGCATCGGCTTGTTCATGCTTTCGAAGATCTGGGTGATCTTCGGGATGACGAACGTGAAGATCGCGAGCATCAGGAACGCCGAGACGCCCATCATGAGGGCCGGGTAGGTCATGCCGCTGATGACCTTCGAGCGCAGACGCATCTGGGCTTCCTTCAGGTCGGCCAAACGGATGAGCACCATTCCGAGCGTGCCTGAACTTTCCCCGGCCTCGATCATGTTGACGAAGATGGTGTCGAAGACGCGAGTATGCTGAGCCGTGGCCTTGGCTAGGCTCGAGCCTTCGTTGACGTTCTGGCGGACCTGCTCGAGCACGACCTTGAGCTTCTCGTTTTCGGTCTGGTCGACGAGCGCGGTGAGGGCTTCGACGAGCGGGATGTTGGCCTTCACCAGGCTCGCAAGCTGACGGGTCATCAACGCGACCTCGGTTACGCTGACCTTGCCGCCGAAGAAGGGGATGCTGCTCCCTGAGTTGGGCTTCGCCGCCGACTTCTCAGTGACTTCTGTCACGATCAGGCCCTGTTTCTTCAGCTTCACTCGCGCGGATTTCCCGGAGTCGGCTTCCACGATGCCCTTGCGGTTCTTGCCGTCGGGAGTGAGGGCTTTGTAGTCGAAGATTGGCATCTGTTTTTACCCTTTAAACTTCGACATGGGTGGCTCGCATCAGCTCGTCGATCGTGGTCGTGCCTTCGAGGACCTTGCGGACGCAGTCCTCGCGGAGCGTGATCATCCCGTTGGCCACGCCCTGTTTCTTGAGAGTCCCCGCATCGACGTTCTTCACGATCAGCGCTCGAATCGAGTCGTCAACGACCATGAGCTCGTGCCCGACGGTACGCCCGGAGTAACCGCTCTGCGAGCAGCTTGCGCATCCAACGGCCTTGAAGATCGTCGAGCCCGGTGGTAGCACTTTCAGCCCGAGCTCCTGCATCTGGAATTCAGAAGGAACGTGCGGAACGCGGCACTTCGTGCAGACCTTACGGATCAGGCGTTGGGCGATGATGCCCAGAAGGGACGAGGCGACGAGAAACGGCTCGACGCCCATGTCGATCAGACGGGTGGGAGCGCCGGCGGCGTCGTTCGTATGGAGAGTGGAAAGAACCAAGTGGCCGGTGAGGGACGCGTTGATCGCGATCTCGGCGGTTTCCTTGTCTCGAATCTCGCCGACCATGATGATGTCCGGGTTCTGTCGTAAGAATGCTCTCAGAGCCCGAGCGAAAGTCAGCTCGATCTTCGCGTTCACCTGGACCTGGTTGATTCCCGGGATCTGGTACTCGATCGGATCCTCGCAGGTCATAATATTGCGCTCGGGACTGTTCAGCTTGACGAGGCAGGCGGACAGAGTGGTGGATTTGCCTGAGCCGGTTGGGCCCGTAACGAGGATGATTCCGTACTTTCGGAAGATGAGCTTCTCGATCGCCTCGCAGGCGTTCGGCGGGAAGCCCAGTTGGTCGAGCATGAGGGGCGTACCGCTTTGCTCGAGAATTCGCATGACGAGCCGCTCGCCGAAGTTCGTGGGCACGGTCGAAAGGCGGATGTCGACATCCTTGCCGGCGATCTTGATTTTGATTCGCCCGTCTTGCGGGAGGCGCTTCTCTGCGATGTCGAGGGTGCCCATGACCTTGATGCGAGATGAGATGGCGGCATGCGCGCGCTTGGGCTGGCGGATCTTGTCATAAAGGACGCCGTCGACGCGAAAGCGCACGACGAACTCCTTTTCAAACGGTTCGATGTGAATATCGGAGGCCTTTTCTTTCACGGCCAGGAAGATGAGCGAGTTGACGAACTTGATGACGGGGGCGTCATCTTCGGTCGCCTCGAGAATGTCGATCGGACCTTCGAGGTCGTAGGTATCCTCAAACTCGCCTTCGATCTTTTCGACCAGCGACGCCGTGTTGCGCTCGTAAACGCGGTTGATCGCGTCCTGGATCTTCAGGCTCGAGGAAACCACCGAGCGGATCATCAATCCGGTCAGCACGCGTAGATCGTCCACGACGGACTCGTTGAACGGATCGGCGACGGCAACTACGAGGACTTCGCCTTTCGGCCCTTGCTCCTTTCCGATCGGAATCACTTCTTTCGAC
>JAYVOO010000534.1:0-3631 GCA_043757905.1 Oligoflexia bacterium | reverse complement strand
AAAATCAAGCTCGAGAGCGGCCGCATTCTTGGTCCGCTTGAGCTTGCGCGCGTTCGCCTTCTCGTTCTCAAGAATCAGATCACGGGCAACGAGGTCGGCCGCGAGCACCCCTCAGGCGAATGGCAACCGGTCTCCGAGATCCAGGAGATTTCAAATCTTCTCGTGCTGCAAGCCGCCGGAAAACTTATGCCCGAGCCCTCGCCCGAGGAGCAGGAGCAGAGATCCTATCAACCGATTCTCGGAACACGCGCGGGAGCGGCGCTCGCCGCGACCCAAATCTTGGTTGCGCCAACGCCGGCTGCGCTTCAGAACGCCGGGCCTCAGGGTGTCGATCAACTTGCCCGCAACGAAAAGATCCGCCGCGAAGTCGAGGCTCGCGCACTCAGGGAGGCCGAGCTTCAAGAGCTGACAGACGCGACCCAGGCTACTGAGCTTGCGCCCTCGACCGACGTGACGGGTGACGACGACCGGACGACAGTTGTTCAGAATCTCGTGCCGCGCGCGCTTCCGCCCGACGATAATCAGAAGTTCGAGCTCGAGAAGGTCGATCGATCAGTCACCCTGATGAAGCCCTCAGTCGCGTTCGAGCAGACGATCGCCATCCCGCGGCCGAAGCTCGATTCCAAGCCGCCGGAAAAAGACCCCCAGAAAAAAATCCCGCTCATGGATCTGCTGCGCAACCCGAAGCTCCTACTTCGAACCGTCGCATTGGCGCTGATTCTCGGGTTCTGCTGGTATGAGCTCATTCTGACAGAACCGGAGGTGGCGGTCCCGGCGCGACTCGAAGCCGTGCGTCCGCGCATGCCGGAGATCGTCGGCCTAAAACCTGATCCCAAGCAAAGCGCGCTCTACTACTCTGAAGGTCTGAAGAACTACGTTCAGGACCATGTGATGGGCTACCGCCTGGCCGCCGACAACTTCCGAAAGGCCGCGTCGCTTGATCCCGGCAACGTAAAGGCCGATGCGATGCTCGCCTCGAGTTACTTGAACCTGATCGACTCCTCGAACAAGGACGAGAATTACTTTACAGTCATCTCACGATTAATCGAGTTGGCGAGCGCCAAATCGATCGACCTGCAAGAGGCAGTGATCGCCGACGTCGAGTTTTTCCTGACGGTGAACAAACCCGAGGCTGCGCAAAACCGCATCGTCGAATACAACAAGACCCACCAATCGTTCGACCTAGTCATGTTCTACTATCTAGCCCTGAGCTTCTACCAGCGCGGCGATCCCCAGCAGGCGGTCAGATTCCTGGGCCAGATCCCAGAAAATAAGATCGTAAGCGCGAAAGTCTATTATCTCCGTGGCCTCATCGCGGAGAAGTTGGCTGACTCAAACCAGGCAATCAGCGAGTACCGGAAAGCCATCAAGTTCAATAAGAGCCACGTCAAGTCACGCCTGAAACTCGCGGATCTGCTCGAGGCCCAGGGAAAGCTCGGAGAGACCGGGCCTAATCTCGAGTACATCCTAGCTCGCCGTGAGTATCTGCCGCCCCGCGAACTCGCCCACGCCTATTACCTGCATGGACGGCTAAGCCAGTTGAACAAGGACATGGGCACGGCGCTGAGTGATCTCGAGCGCGCGGTTGCGCTCGACAAAGAGAACCACGATTATCTCCTCGAGCTTTACACGCTGCGCGCCAAGAGTGGCGACTCCGTCAACACAATCCGCAAGGAAGCCCGGATGTATTTCTATCTGGGCGAGGGCGAGCGCTTGATCAAACAAGGAAAATATCAAGAAGCGCTTGTGCAGTTCCTGCAGGCCCGCGAAGCTAACGACAAGTCACCTCTGCCGGCGGTGAAGCTCGGCGACATGTTTAGCTACATCTCCGACCTTGGGAACGCGCGGGCAAATTATAAGCTTGCGGCCGATCGCGCTCCGAACAGCATCGAGATCTGGTCCAAGTACATCAATATCCTCATCCAAAGCTATGAGTGGGAAGACGCCCAGCGCGCTATGAACCGCTTCCGAAAACTCGCGGTGCCTCAGAGCGCGATCGATAAGGCGGCTGCTGACATGTACCAAAAGCAGGGCAAACTGCTCCAGGCTCAGGTCTATTACCGAAAGGCAATGGCCCGGACGAGCATCGATTCGGACGTTTACCTGGCCTACGCGCGAAGCCTGATGAGTACGAAGAATTATAAGGAAGCCCCTTTCTTCTTCGCGTTGGCGTTGCGCTTCGACCCTCTCAATATGGAAGCCCTTGTCTCGACCGCGAAGTGCGTGGCAGCGACGGACTCAATCGACCGGGGCATCTCTATTCTGCAAGACGAGCTTCAGAAAGGCGCGGGCTCTCGGGCGGAGCTCCTGGCCGGAATCGCCGAGCTACAACTCCAAAAGGGCGCGCTCGAGCAGGCGCAAGAAAACATCTCCCAGGCTATGGCAGCAAATCCAGAGTTCGCGGCGCCGTTCAAGCTTCAAGCGCAGCTGCATCTGGCGCGCGAGAACACGGATCGTTCGGCGCTCGACAAAGCTCTCATTTCGTATCAGTCCTATTCTGAGCGAAACGCTTCTGATCCCTCAGGCTATATGGAGCGCTATTCCATCTTCGTTCGGCAGACCCGCTACGACAAAGCGGCAGTCGAGCTCGACAAAGTCTATTCGGTCCTGCCCAAGTATCCGAACCTCCACTATTTCAAGGCGCTCCTTTATTCTCTGCAGGGAAACCACAAGGTCGCGGTCGAAGAGCTGAAGACGGAGTTATCGAATAACGGCAACAACGCGCTCGCGCTGCTAGGCATGGGCAAGGAGCTGATCACGCTCCAAGACTATAGCGGTGCTCTCGAGTTCCTGAACAAGGCCATGCGAGCCGCTCCTCAGTCAGCGGAAGCAAAGCAGATGGGCGGGTACGCGAACTTCTTGCTTAAGAACTACGAGGGCGCAATTGCGCTCTTCCGTTCGGCGCTGGCTTACGACACGGGAAACCCCGTGATCTACAAGCGTCTGGGCGTCGCGCTCTGCAAGGTCAATAACGTTCCGGGGGCGATGGAAGCCTTTCGGAAGTACCGGCAGCTCGATCCCGATGCTCCCGACCGGGCCAACTTTCAGTCGTGCCCGTAGACCGATTCTTATGCTAGGGTGAAGGCACTATGCTGGATCCACGCTACTTCAAGGAAAACATCGCGGAGCTCGAAGCGGGCCTCAAAAGAAGGAATGCGGCGCCGGAGATCGTGAACAAGATCGCCGCCCTTGCCAAGAGCCGTCGCGACCAGATCGTCGAAGCCGACGGATTGAAGGCTCAGCGTAACAGTGTCTCTCAGGAGATCGCTCAACTCAAGGCGAAGTCCAAGTCGGATCCTGCGGCAGCGACAGAGGCGGATGCCAAGGTTCTCGCCATGCGCGAGGTCGGCGAGCGCATCAAAGCGCTCGACGAACAGCTGAAGAAATCGGAAGACGACCTCTCGGCGCTCGCGCTCACGCTTCCTAACCTTCCCCATGCAAGTGTGCCTGAAGGCAAAGACGAGCACGGCAATGTCGAGGTCCGCAAATGGGGCGTGCCCCGCACTTTCAGCCATGCGATCCTGGATCACGTTGCCCTCGGCGAAAAGCTCGGCATCTTGGATTTTGAGCGCGCAAGCCGCATGTCGGGATCGCGCTTCGTCGTTTCGACGGGCGCGGGCGCGAGGCTTGA
>JAYVOO010000533.1:0-3632 GCA_043757905.1 Oligoflexia bacterium | reverse complement strand
TACAACCAATCCATCACGGAAGGTGCGGGCTTCTCGCACAACGCGGGATTCGCGCTCACGCTTCCGATCCGTTACCTGCCGGCGCTCAATATCGTCGCGCGCAATATCACGGGCGTCCGCTATACGATGGCGCCGCTCTATCACTTCGCGAACGGCTCGAGCGGAAGGCCGCAGGACGAGACGATGTCAGTCGACGCGTCCCTCAGCTCGGCCTACAAAGCCGGCGGCGGCAGCTACTTCACGCTGGTTGCCGAGGACCGCGATCTCACCAATACTTCGAGCACCTCTGTGCTCAACCGCATGGCGTTCGGGGCGGAATTCGCGCTTAAGGACGCCTTCTTTCTTAGGGCGGGCTTCGGCGGGCTTTCGCTGAGCGCGGGAATCGGGTTCAAACAAAAGGGAGGGGAATTCGCCCTGAGCTGGTACACGGTGGATATCGGGACCTCGGCCGTTTCGGACCGGGATCATCGGTTTCTCCTGCACTACACGGCGGGCGCGTTCTGAACAACGGGAATGGCTCTTAGAATCAGCGTCATCGCATCCACGATCGAAGCCGAACAAAGCTGGAAGAAGAAACTCGAGGCGGCTTTCGCCCCGTCCGTGCAAGGCGTGAACGTCTCGGCCGCGAGCGGAAGCGCCGCCGAGCCGGGTCAGCTGGTCTTTATCGATTCCAGCGCGCCGGATCTCGGAGCAAGAATCGCCCGGATCGACCGCAAAGGACGCGCGCTCGTGCTCCTCGTAGCGGACGGAAAGCCCGCGCCCGAGGAATTCAAACAAGGGCTCGTCGACGACGTGCTTGTGCACCCGTTCCGGGAGCTCGAAGTCCTGAGCAAGCTCCAGCATTACCGTCAGACGCAGATGTGGAACGAGGTCTCGGACCTCAACGCAAGCTTCTCGACCTCGCTCGGGCGCCTGAGCGAGGATCTCAAGCTCGTAGAGCGTCTGCAGAAAGCAAAACTTCCTTCGCGCTTCACCGACGTCAAGGGCGTGAAAGTCGTCAGCCGCTATCTCGCGGGCATGCGCTCGGGTGGAGATTATTTCGATATCGCGGACTCGCGGGACGGCAAGCTTCTGTCGCTCGTGCTTTCAGACTCCTCAAGCTACGGGCTTTCGAGCGCGGTCCTGAATATCCTGATGCGCGTGACCATGAAGCTTTCCAGCGAGGAAGTGCGCTCGAGCTACGATACCGTTCGGAAAATCCAGGAAGAGATCCATTTGACCTTGGGCGAGAAGGACCGGCTTTCTCTTTTCTACGGAATCATCTCGCGGCAGGATTGGAAGCTGCGCTATCTGAATCTGGGTACGTCCCGCGCGTTCTATGCGGCGCCAGGAAAGGGCTTCGAAGAGCTGCCCGCGCAAGGTGGCTCGATCGCAGCAGGCTCAAAGCTCCCCGATGGCGGCGAGCAGGAGCGGGGACTAGAGCCCGAGGGTCGGCTCGTGCTGCTTTCCGATGGCTTCGTAGAGACGATGGGAGGAGCGGCGGCGACAGGCGAGTTGCTCGATCGCCACCGATCGGGTGACGCGATGGATTCGCTCAATGAGATGGTATTCCGCCTGAAATCGAAATTTCAGGAAGAGGACGACCTCCCTGAGCAGGACTGCACGGCCGTCGCGCTCGATGTGGATTCGCGTGTCGTCCACGCTAAGTTCGGCGGCGGTACCTCGCGCTGAGGGCTGCTTCAGCCGCAGTTACAATGCACTGCGTCATAATTATGCTGATCCGAGTTCAGCTCCTTCAGCTCTAAATTACAGGCGATTTGGGTTCCTTTAAGCTTGCCTAAGGACATAGCGCTATCCCTTGCCATAAAACAATGCAACGCGTTATAAACAAGGTTATAAGATTTTCACTGAGCAAAGAAAGGTCTACCCGATGCGCCAGACACTCGCGTTCTGTCTTCTCGTCACTTCGTTCGCAACGGTCCACGCCGCACAGCCTGAGTTGACTCGCTCCGCTCCCGAAGCGGCCGAGAGCGCGGGCTCGCGGGTCGATTTCAACCAGATCCTATTGGATGTGGAAGCCCTCTCGGGCGCCCGGGCGATTCA
The DNA here is from genome assembly GCA_043757905.1 of Oligoflexia bacterium. GTDB lineage: Bacteria > Bdellovibrionota > UBA1018 > UBA1018 > UBA1018 > JAYVOO01. The sequence goes on along the minus strand of JAYVOO010000533.1, from coordinate 1,589 downwards.
TCGGGGTCTGAGCATCAAGGACCGCGCACTTCCCCAAAACCGCGTGATCGTGCGGAGCTTCCTGATCGCGCGCCTTCGCGAATTGGGCCTTCAGGTGAGCATCGAGGAATTTCAGCTCAAGCACGAGCGTTGGAACGTGAGCGGCGAGGGCGCGCCGCAGAATCTGATCGCCGAGATCAGAGGTTCCGAGAATCCCGAGGAAGTGCTCGAAGTCGTTGCGCATTACGATACGATCTTCGAGAACGTCGGGGGCGCGGATGACAACGGTTCGGGACTCGCGACCGTACTGGAGACGGCACGAATCATGAGCCGGCTAAACCCGAAGCGGACCGTGCGCTTCGTCTTCACGGATCTCGAGGAGCCGGACGAGCATGAGAACGCGTTTCTGGGCGCTACAGCGCATGTGCTTGGCCTGATCGAGCGGCGAGAAAAAATCTTGGGTGCCGTCATCGTGGACATGATCGGCCATCATCCCGTCGATGGGCCTCAGCAGGTTGACTTCGAGGTGGGGCTCCTCGCTCAGAACCGCAAGCTGGGCGAAGCTTTCTACAAACAGCACGCCCGCAATGACGTCCGGCGCGCGAAGCTCGACATTCTCACTCACGACGCCAAGCCGACCTGGGGCGAGCACGGGATCTACTGGAACAAGGGCATCCCGGCTATTTTCGTCTCCGAGGATTTCGACAACTTCAATCCTGCCTATCACGCGCCCGAGGACACGATGGAGAACCTGAGCCTAGATTACTTCCACTCGGTCGTCTATTCCGTGGTCGAAGGAGTCGCCGCGATTGCTGGCGTCGAGTCGCGCCCGGGAGTGGAGACCTACGCACCGGGAGCTGTGCGCGTGGAGCATCCCGATCTCGGCAAGTTCAACGAGCTGACCGACCTCGGGCCACGCAGAATCTCGACCACGAGCTCGCGCGTCCATCTGCCGCGGCCCATGCGCACACTGCAATAAGAAGACTTCAGCCTTCAGTCCTTTGGTAGTCGTGGCTCGTAGGCGCGAAACGCTTCTTCCTGGTCGGGAAACGCGCGTGCGGCGATCGAGATGATCCCTTTGGTGGCGTTCGCCTTGCGCTTGGCCTCGATTGAGAGCTCGATGGCCGTGTGATAGACCTTGGGATCGGGGAAGTTCTTTTGCGCCAGCGAGATCGCGAAGTCGAGCGCTTCCCTTTTGTCTTCTTGAGTCAGCAGGAAGTCGAGCTCCGCCATCTTGAGCTCTGTGGAATTCTTCACCTCGTCCGAAGCGCGCATCATGAACGACTTGAGCTCGGCGGCCAGGCCGTATTTGATCAGCGCGATGAGAATGCGCTTCAGGATCCGAGGATTGCCCTTACCCATGACTTCGGCTTTGCGGAAGCAGTCGAGCGCGGTTTCCTTCTTCTCGTTCTTCAGGAAATGCAGGCCTGAAACAACAAGCGCCGAAGCCAGGTGCATCGAGACTTCGGCCCCGGACTGCTGGATGGCGTCGGAGACTTTGTAGAAGCCGAGGATGTCCTCGAAGCTCGTGTTCAGCACCGAGAGACGGATTAGATCCGGGAGGCGCTTGATCGGTATCGGATGCTTGAAAGCGATCTGCCGGGCGATCT
>JAYVOO010000532.1:0-3638 GCA_043757905.1 Oligoflexia bacterium | reverse complement strand
CCCCGATTCCAACTCCGCAACACGTCCCGCCGCAGAATCCTCTTGAAGGAATTGGCCTTTCTTGGTTACAACACCGTCATCCGGAATCTTGGCAGGCTCGCGCCTGCCTGATCACCGCACAATCACGAGAGCGCACCCTTGCGCTCTGCTCATGACGTTTATTCATGAACTTTCTTGGGGAGTTTCAATGGCCGTAGAAATGGACAAAATTCGTAATATCGGGGTTTCCGCTCACATCGACTCGGGAAAGACCACCCTGTCTGAGCGCATCCTGTTCTACACCCAGAAGATTCATCAAATTCATGAAGTGAAGGGCAAAGACCAAGTCGGCGCCACTATGGACTTCATGGACCTCGAGCGCGAGAAGGGCATCACGATCCAGTCCGCCGCCACGTACACCATGTGGAAGGGCTACAACATCAATCTGATCGACACTCCCGGACACGTCGACTTCACGATCGAAGTCGAACGCTCGCTCCGCGTCCTCGACGGTGCGATCCTCGTGCTTTGCTCGGTCGCCGGCGTCCAGTCGCAGTCGATCACCGTCGACCGCCAGATGAAGCGTTATAAAGTCCCGCGCATCTGCTTCGTCAACAAGATGGACCGCGCAGGCGCGAACCCTTTCCGCGGCGTCAAGATGCTGCGCGAGAAGCTTTCGCACAACGCGCATCTCATCACCTATCCGATCGGCGCCGAAGACCAGTTCAAGGGCGTCGTCGATCTCGTGCAGATGAAGGCCTTCTACTTCGACGGCGAGCACGGCGAAGTTATCCGCGAAGACGTCATCCCAGAAGACATCCTGGGCGAGTGCAAGAAGTACCGCGACGACCTGATCGCCGCTGTCGGCGAGTTTGACGATAAGATTGGCGAGAAGTACCTGAACGGCGAAGACCTCACGGTCGACGAGTTCCGACTCGGAATCCGCAAGGCGACGCTCTCGCTCGGATTCACCCCCGTCATGACCGGCTCCGCGTATAAGAACAAGGGCGTGCAGCTGCTCCTCGACGCCGTCACCTACTACTTGCCGAACCCGATGGAAAAGGAAAACATCGCGCTCGACCAGAACAACGCCGAAGCCAAGGTCGTGCTCGTGAGCGACATCAAGCTTCCGTTCGTCGGCCTCGCGTTTAAGCTCGACGAAGGCCGCTACGGCCAACTGACCTACATGCGCATCTACCAGGGCAAGGTCTCGAAGGGCGATACCATCTTCAACTCGTCCAACGACAAGAAGCTCAAGATCCCGCGGCTCGTGCAGATGCATGCCGACGAGATGCATGACATCGAGAGCTGCCAAGCCGGCGACATCGCCGCGTTCTTTGGCGTCGACTGCGCTTCCGGTGACACGTTCACCGATGGCCAGGTCAAGTATACAATGACCTCCATGTTCATTCCGAACGCTGTCATCTCGCTCGCGATCGCACCGAAGGACAAGACTTCGACCGCGAACTTCTCGAAGGCGCTCAACAAATTCACGAAGGAAGATCCGACCCTTCGCGTGCATCGCGACGAAGAGTCCGCGCAGACGATCATCAGCGGAATGGGCGAGCTCCATCTCGAGATTTACTGCGAACGCATTAAGCGCGAGTACAACTGCGAAGTCATCGTCGGTAAGCCGCAGGTCGCTTTCCGCGAGACGATCATGCAGAAGGCTACCTTCAACTACACGCATAAGAAGCAGTCCGGCGGCAAAGGCCAATTTGCCCGCGTTGCTGGCTTCATCGAGCCGCTCCCAGCCGACTCGGCTGTGCTTTACGAATTTGTCGACGATGTCGTCGGAGGAACCATTCCTCGTAACTTCATCCCCGCTTGTGACAAGGGCTTCCAGGAAGCGATCAAGGAAGGCCGCCTCATCGGTTTCCCGATCGTCGGTCTGCGCGTCTCGATCGACGACGGCGCTTACCACGACGTCGACTCCGACGAGTTGTCGTTCAAGACGGCCTCACTCATGGGCTTCCGTGAAGCTTATGCCAAGGCCAACCCGACGGTTCTCGAGCCGATCATGAAACTCGAGACTCAAGCTCCGGAAGAGTTCCAGGGCTCGGTCATGGGTCAGATCAATCAGCGCCGCGGCGTCATCATGAACTCAGGCACGAATGAAGGCTACGCCATCATCGAAGCCGAAGTCCCGCTGAACGAAATGTTCGGTTACTCGACCGACCTGCGCTCCGCCACTCAGGGCAAGGGCGAGTTCACGATGGAATTCGCGAAATACTCGCCTGTTCCCCGCAATGTTCAGGAAGAAATGGTCAAGAAGTACCAGGAAAAGAAAGCCAAGGACGCCAAGTAATCCATGCTTACCTTCATCACGGTCATTCACGTCGTTACCTGCACGCTCCTTGTCCTCGTCATCCTGCTTCAGTCGGGCAAGGGAGCTGAGATCAGCGCTTCTTTCAGCGGCTCCAGCCAGACGGTTTTCGGCAGCTCGGGTGGGGCGAACTTCTTCACCCGCTTCACGCAGGTCGCAGCCGCGATCTTCTTCACGACTTCGCTCGTACTGACCGTGATTGGAAACAAGGCCCATCAGAGCCGCTTCGACACGACCGGGGTGCCGGCATCGGCTGTTCCGGCTGCGGGCGTGCCTGTTCCAACTCCGACGAAGATGGTTCCGGTCGGCGCCGCCAAGGCTCCAGCTGCACCCGAGCAAGGACAGGCGACGAGCGGCAATGCTCCCGCGGCTCCCGCTCCGGTCCCCACCGCTCCAGCCGCGCACTGAGATTCGGTTCAGCGAAAGCGAGCAGATTCGACGCGCTTCTTGATGCCGTGAGCGTAACGGGCTCTTTCACGTAACTCGGCTAATTTCAGTTTCGCATATCCTGGCCGCATGAGCGACTGGGCTGCGGGTTGTCCATGGGCGTACCGAATGTAGCTGCCTTCGCGCAGCGTTTCGGCGCGCAAATAGCGAGCTTTCGCGAAGAGCGCGATCGCGCCGCCTTTGGCGACGGCACTGACGGGAAACGAGCTCTCAACCGCCAGCCAGAACGAGTGGAAATCGAATTGATGGGCGAGGGTAATCTTCGTCAATCCGACCGCCATGCCGGGGATCATGCCAACGGCGACGGACGCGGTCTTGAGTTTTTTTTCGAAAGACTTTCCGAACTCAGGCCTGAAATAGAAAACATGGCCGTCGGTAAGCAAGTCGCGGGTGCGGCTCAAGGCCAGGCGGCTGATCGGCACGTGAGCGGAGACTTCCGCCCGTTCGGCCAAGTCGATCAGGACGACGGTATTTTGATCCGTCCGTCCGCGCAGCCGTTCGGCCATCGCGGGCAGAAGCCAGTCATGCGTTTCCAGCTGCTCATTCGCATCCTGGATGTAGATCAGACTCAGCGGCTCTCCCGCGGTTTGGTCCGCAAGCTTTGCATCAAGATCCTCGAGCAAAGATGCGGGATCAAGGTGCGGGTGAGCTGCAGAAGGTTCCGCGGCCAGAAACTTCTGGTAGCGCGCATCCGGGATCCTCTCGGCCTGGCCGAGCTGCAGAAAGAGCGCGTCGGCCGCGGCTGCCTGGGGGCCGGGTGCAAGCATCAACAGCGAGGATGCGGCTGCCAGGCAAATGGAGTTGAGAGAGTTGAATCGCTTCAATCGCGCCTCGGTTCTATATTCCGTGAAAGAGGCAGAGTTAGCAGAATTGACCTAATGCGTCA
>JAYVOO010000531.1:0-3648 GCA_043757905.1 Oligoflexia bacterium | reverse complement strand
AAATCCTGGGTTCGCGCCACGCGCGCGCAAAGGCGGCGAAGCGCCGCGAGAGCGCGTCGGCCGCGCGAGACTGGGCGGGGCTCCAGGCTCTCGCAGATCTCATGGTGGGCGACGCGGTCGTGCACATCGATCACGGGATCGGCCGGTATCAGGGGCTGGTCAGGCTCGACCTCTCGGGAGCGCCGAGCGACTTCCTGATGCTTGAGTACGCAAATAAGGACAAGCTCTACCTTCCAGTCTACCGCCTGAACGTGATCCAGAAGTACGTGGCTGGCGGAGACTCTGTCCAACTCGATCGCCTAGGCACACTTCTTTTCGCCAGAACCAAAGAGAAGGTCAAGGACGCCGTCAAGAAACTCGCGATCGATCTCGTGCAACTCTATGCCGAGCGCAAGATCCGGCCTGGTCAGATCTTCTCGCCACGCGATTCGATGTTTCGCGAATTCGAGGCGAAGTTCCCGTTCGACGAAACGGTCGACCAACTGAAAGCCGTCGACGACATCCTGGGCGATATGGAGTCGGGGCGCTCGATGGATCGGCTGGTCTGCGGAGACGTGGGGTACGGAAAAACGGAAGTGGCGATGCGCGCGGCGTTTCGTGCGGTTACCGACGGCAAGCAAGTCGCCGTACTCGTTCCAACGACTGTCCTCGCCTACCAGCACGAGCGCTCCTTCAAGGAGCGATTGAAAGACTACCCGCTCACGATCAATTCCGTCTCGCGTTTCAAGAGTCCAAAAGAACAGCGGGCCGCTCTGACGTCGCTTGCCGAGGGGAAAGTCGACATCATTATCGGAACGCATCGCTTGCTCTCGCGCGACGTGAAATTCAACGACCTGGGATTGATCATCGTCGATGAGGAGCACCGCTTCGGCGTCGAACACAAGGAGAAGCTGAAAACCCTGCGGGTCAATACCCACGTGCTGACCCTGACGGCGACGCCGATCCCACGCACCCTTCATATGGCGCTGGCGGGGCTCCGGGACATCAGTCTGATCAACACGCCGCCGATGGACCGTCTTCCCATCCGCACCTATGTCTCGAAATATGACGACGGGCTAATTGAGAAGGCCATCACCTTCGAGCTGAACCGCGGCGGCCAAGTGTTCTTCCTTCATAACCGCGTGCAGTCGATTCATGAAATCGCCAACCGGATCCAGGAGATCGTGCCCTCGGCCAAGGTCGCGGTCGCACACGGGCAGATGGGTGAGGGAGAACTAGAGAAAGTCATGATGACTTTTTACAACAAGCAGTCGAACGTCCTCGTCTGTACCACCATCATCGAGTCGGGACTCGACTTGCCCTCCGCAAATACGATCCTGGTCAACCGGGCCGACTCGCTTGGTCTCGCGCAGCTCTATCAGATCCGGGGCCGGGTCGGCCGTGGCCAGGCGCGCGCATATGCTTACCTCCTGATTCCCGCCGAAGGCGCGGTCACCGACGACGCGAAGAAAAGGCTCGAAGTCATCCAGCGCTTCGTCGAGCTCGGTAGCGGTTTCTCGATCGCGTCCCACGATCTCGAGCTTCGGGGCGGGGGTGATCTCTTGGGGCCTCAGCAGTCCGGCCATATCGCGGCCGTTGGTTTCGACCTTTATACAGAGCTACTTGAAGAGGCGATCCGCGAGCTCGAGGGTAAGCCACTCGCCCCCGAGGACTCGAGCCGCGAGCCCGAGATCAAGGCGCCTTATGCCGCTTATCTGGCCGAGGAGTACGTGCCCGACGTCCATCAGCGTCTCTCCTTATATAGGCGACTTTCGGCATCCAAAGACGAGGGTGACTTGGGCCGGCTCGAAGAGGAGCTGCATGACCGTTTCGGTGAGCTTCCCGCCGAGGCGCTCAACCTGCTCTGGATGATCCGGATTAAGCAGCTCCTGAAGAAGATTGGGATCGACACTCTGACGGTCGGCCCTGAAAAACTCGCGCTTACCCCCGGGCCGGCCAGCCAACTGAACCCAGCCCGCGCGATTGGTCTTCTTGCCTCTCATCCGGATAAGTACCAGCTCACGCCGGACTCGAAGCTCATCGTCAAATTCAAGACGCAAAGCCTGCGAGATCTCTTCTTCGCGCTCGAGACTTTGTTCAAGGACCTGGCTTGAATGTACCGAATTCCGCGCGCGGGAAAGAACTACTCCGCCGGGAGGTCCGTCACAACGTGGCCCGCCGGCTCCTCCGGGCCCTCGAGCCTCCTGCGGACCTCGGCAAAGTCGTTCGTCTCCTGCCCGCCTTTCAGGCTGTAGAGATATTCGTCGCGGTAATCGTCCACCCCTAGGTCTCGTTGCCCAGGTGACTTTCCCTGATTTGCCGCTACCCAGGATTCCTTTTCCTTTGCGAACCGTTCGAGCGCGCGCGGCAGGTTTTCCAGCTTGTCGAGCCGCGTGTAGACCGCGAATGCAATGTCGGCAAGAGGCGCCTGCGATTCGCCCATGCCTCCGGGCTGGTTGCTGGACCAGAAGCGCAACACTTTCTTGCCACGAACCAGGATCGGCTTGCCGGCTGGGTCCGTCTTAAAGCCCAGGAAAACGACCGAGTGCCCGAGACGGCGCCCATCCTTCTTTTCGTTCCAAAAAATTTTCACGAGGTCTCCTGGTCTCGCCTGCTCGGAATCGTAGAAGCTCCGGCCGATGTCGAACTTGCGAGCCCAACGCGCGAGCCCGGGGCCGTTCGAGTTGATCCGGCCGTACGGACCCTGGCCGTCGGCAGTGCCCCAAGTCAGAAGCTCCCATTGCGCGGGCGTAAGGAGCCCCTTGAGAGGGGATTTGTGCATTCCTTTCAACAAGCCGGCGTCGGTAGCGGTCGAGCAGACCGTGTCAACTTTCGCCATGGCCGCGAGATCAAAGTCTCCATTGCGGAATTTGATGGTCTTTAGTCCGGCGCTTCCATCGGTTCCAACCCCGTACTTGCCGGGCTTCCCGCCGGACTCGACTACTTTCGCGCGCTCGCTCGTGAGCTCTTTCACTGCGTCGAGAATGAACGGGTTCAATTCGATTCCCGCATGTGCCTCTGCGAAAGAAAAAAGCGCGAGCGCGAGGACGAGGACGACCGGTCTGAGGGTGTGGCTCATTGAAAAAGAATAGCATGGGCGCCGATTCAAGGTCCTTGCAGAGATGGGCCCTCTGAGATTGCAGTAAATTAGATGTCGGGTGAGCGACCGCCGCGAATGGGTCGCGCGAAATAGTGTGGTGACGTCAAAATATCGCCGCCGCCCGTACTCGCTCACCCCTCAACTGGGGCGATTGCCAATGCCGAAAGTCGCTGATATTCTATATTTAATATGAAAAATTACGTCGCCCTAAAGAACGTGCTCCCCCTGATTCTCCTGCTCGCGGGCACCGCCCCTGCCCGCGCCGCGACCGAGCTCGCCAAAATCAACGGCACCTCGATCTCCCTCGAGGACTTCAATAAGAAGTACAAAGAGAACCTTAAGTTCTTCCAGTACAAGGCACCTTCCAAAAAAGACGTCATGGATGATCTGGTCAAGCGCGAGCTCGGCATTCAGGAAGCTAGGAAGGCCGGCCTCGACAAGGATCCTGATGTCATCGACCGGATGAACACGGTCCTCTACCACGCGCTCCTCGACAAAAAACTCTCCAAGGAATTCGAAGCGATCAGCGTGACCGACGAGCAGGCGAAAGACTATTACGGCAAATATCC
>JAYVOO010000530.1:0-3679 GCA_043757905.1 Oligoflexia bacterium | reverse complement strand
AGCCGCCAAGCGCGATCAAGCGCAGCGTCTTCTCGTCGTACTTGCCCGTGGCCTTGCCGATGAGCATCGCGAAGATTGAGACAGCGATCGTATGGTAGTAGACATACTGCCCGTGCGAGACGAGCTGCAGGATGACGGATAAGGTGTGCGGGCTCTGCGACATGAGATCGACGTAGCCCTTGATGACCTTCTCCGCCGAAGCGGCGGTGTCCTTGGAGACTTCGAGATCGGAGAAAAGCTCCGCCAAATTCTGCTCGGTCATGTTGATCAGGGCCGCGATCTTCTTTTCCTTGGAAGCGGTCGGATCCTTGAAAACTTCGTGGGCGGCCGGGCGAGCACAGAATACCTGGTAAACGACCTGATCTTCCTCGCGAATATAAAGCTCAGACACTCCTTTATGGAGGTACTGGGTCAGGCGCTTGTAATCGATCCCCGTCGTCTTGGCGAAAACATGGACGAAATTCTCATCCGATACTTTCAGGTAGACGTCGAAGGGGATTTCTCTTGTCGCACCGCGAAATATTTTAATATCTACTGCTATCATCCTATCCACTGATCGGAATGTGTCCGGGGAGAATTGAGGATGAAATTAATGCCGGGCCCGGTGTTGCCGATAAGACACATGAGGGCAAGGAAGTTCTCGTAACCCGTTCAATTGAACCGCACGGAGGCGGCATGGAATCGAACGATCGACAGGAGTTTCCCTGTGCGCTGGTTATGGATGGTCGTGATGTTCGTGATTGCAGGCGGAATCCTCTCGCTCCCGAGCGAGGCGCATTCCGCGGAGTTCATGGTTTACAGCGTCTACCGCGCCCTCGACATGGGCAATCCGGGTGAGACGCCTCAGAAAGACTTTTACGTGAATATGGGCACCTCCCAGGGAATTCATCAGGGCTCGGTCCTGGAGGTCGTGCGCAGGTCGTCCACTTACGATCTGATCACGGAAAAGCTCTACAAAGACATCTCCTATCCGATCGCCCGGCTCAAGGTGATCCATGCCGAGAACAACGCGGCCGTCGCGCGTCTCGACAAGATGTTGCCTGCCGACAAGACTCCGGCCCTCGCACCGAACGCAGTGCTGGTGGGTGATCTCATCCGCCAGGCGAACTGAAGCCTGGCCGCGAACCCGGGCGGACACCCTCAGGGGATGCCCGCCCTGAACGCTCACGCGTGCTGCGCCTCCGGAATGTCTCCGAGCTCAGGCAGAGGCTCGCGCCGCGCGCGCGGCTTGCCCAGAAAACAGACGTTCTCGGCATGCACCTCGAACGACATCTTCTGCGCCCCATCCTTCGCGTCGTATTTGTGACTGCGGATCGTTCCTTCGACCAGCACCGACTGGCCCTTCACCAGATGGGCTGCGCATGCATCCCCCTGCTTTCCCCAAACCACGACTTGATGCCACTCCGTCTCATCCGTCTGCTTCTCCACTCCCGACTCGTCCGTGCTCGAAAAACGCCGCGAAGTCGCGAGCGGGAATTTCACCACGCTCGTTCCGCTCTTCGTGGAACGCTGCACGGGCTCGCTGCCCAACCTGCCTAACAAGATCACTCGATTCATGTCTTTCATTTGAAAGAACCTCCTAGGGTGAGGGGTCGCCATTGCGAGATGGGTGCCCGCCCGTGTCCTCGCGAGACGCGGCTCGCGCGCCGAAGCTGGACTCTCACAGCGAGTCTCAGACCGTTACGCGCGGCGAAGCTCAAACCTGCTCCTAGTGGCTCAGCCCCCGGATTCAGGTGACCGCGCCCTGAGCATGTAACGATAAAGTGCTCGCCCACGATCATCTTGCCGCCCCGAGAAGTAAGCGAGCACCGGCTCGTAATCCTCGCGCTCGCGATTCTGGCTCAACTTGTACTTACCTTCGATCTCGAGGATTTCGAGCCTGACTCCCATGATTCCGCGTATGAGACCGACTTTGAACTCTTCGGGCAGTACGTACTTCCACGCGCCCTCAAGACCCTCCTCCGCTTCAAAGCGATCGACGAGCGCGTGCAAGATACGGTCGATCCCCTCGGCGTCGTCTACCCGGCTGATCCGGCAGCGCGCCTGAACCGCGGCGTAATTCCAGGTCGGTACGTTCAGCTCACTCGCATAGTGGCGGGGTGAGATGTACGCATTTGGTCCCTGGAACGAGACCAAGCAGGTCTCTCCGTCCACAAGCGCACGGGACTGCGGATTCGAGCGGGCGAGGTGGGTCCAGAGCACGCCCTTCTCTCCGAGGCCCCGCTCCAGATGAAACGGATAGTGGTTCACTTCCAGATTTCCGGCGTCTGCGCCCGATCCGGTCGTGATCAAAGTGGCGAAGGGTTCGTCCCGCATCAGCTCGTAGGCCAGATCAGGATCCGAAAGTGACGCATAAGGAGGAATGTACATGGACGCGGAGATACCACAGATTCCGGAGAACGGACGCATCCGGCCATAATCGAAAAAGCTCTTTTCTTTCATTGATTTTTGGCAGGGGCCAGCTATGTTGAGACTCTCACAGAGCAGTCATTTTTAAATTAGCAGCAGTAAATAAGTTTTACCGAGCCATTTATTAAATCTCGGTCGGTCTTGAAAACCGGCCTGGTTAACTAGCCATTTCTTAGGAGGATTTCATGACCTTTTCGAGCGCGATTGTTCGCCGCCTGACCCTGATCGTCGCCCTGGCCACCGCCCTTTCTGCCGCCAGCGGCTGCAGCAAGAAGGCGAAGCCGGAAGAAGACACGACCTCAAACGGTCCAGTTGCAGCTACGGACGACAGCAACGCGCTGGGCGACTCGGATTCGGGCAAGGCCATGGGACTTCAGACCGTGCACTTCCCTTACGACTCCTTCTCCATTAACGGAGACGCGAAGTCGACTCTCAAGTCCAATGCCGATATCCTCAAGGGCAACACTGGCGTAAAGGTGCAGATCGAAGGCCATGCCGACCAGCGCGGCGGGATCCAATACAACATCGCTCTCGGTGAGAAGCGCGCCAACGCGGTCAAGAAATACCTCGAAGGCGCCGGCATCGCTGGCGACCGCGTGACGACGATCAGCTACGGCAAGGAACGTCCGATCGATCCTTCCGAGAACGAAGAAGCGTATGCGAAGAATCGCCGCGCTAACTTCGCGATCACCTCGAAATAACGGCATCGGTTGCCGGGAACTTCATGAAGGAAGTACTCCTCAACCTGCAAGCAATTCATCAGGGGGCAAAGCGCATGCTTTGTCCCCTTTTGCTTTTAGGCGCTCTCCTCTCAATGTCAGGCTGTTCGCTCTTCGCGACCCGTCCGGTTCAAGAGATGTCCGATACCCAGGCCGCGATCCGCGCCGCGCGCGAGGTGCAGGCAGACACCCTTGCGCCCGAACTTTTCCGCCAGGCCAACGAATGGTTCCTGAAGGCGCGGAGCGAATATAAGTTCAAGAACTTCGCGATCACTAAAGACTACGCGGCCAAGTCCCGGCGATTCGCCGAACAGGCCGAGTTTGAGGCAATCCGCATCGGTGGAAGCCGCAACGACATCCCGCCGGATCCTTCCGGCGCGGCGGGCGCCACGATTGGACTTCCTCCTCCACCGCCTGCTCCCCCCACGCCTCCAGAAGCCGCTGCCGCACCGTTGCCGACTCCCACCGGCACTCCCATCGAGGATTACGCCCGCCGGAAAGCCGAGGACGACGCGCGCGCCAAACCCAGCCCAGTGCCAGAGCCCTCCAGC
>JAYVOO010000529.1:0-3681 GCA_043757905.1 Oligoflexia bacterium | reverse complement strand
CATTCACCTCGATCGGCCGGCGGCCCAGGCGCTCTTCGACGCGGTCAGCGACCAGCCGGAAGCGGATCTCGCGTTCTCTATACTCGAGCGGCGTTATCCGCAGGCAGTGGTTGGCGGCAATCTGGAGCGGCAGCGAGCCTACGCGGCCCTCATCCGGCGCGGATTCTCCGCGGGAGCAGCGCGTTCGGCGCTTTTGAAACTGCCCGGTGGGTCGGCTTCGGATGAGCTGCCAATGTCCGATGAAGAGTCGGCAGAATAAGCGCGTGAGAGTTCGCTTCGGAGAATAGCGAGCCTCGCGGTCGCGAAAGCTTCCCAAACGCCCTGAGATCCAGGCCGATCAGAGCGCGCCAGGGCAGGAGCGGAACTGCGCGGCCGGATCCCACTCCCGGGCAATGAGCTGCTGGTTCGCGTCGAGCTCCGTCAGTACGATGACTTTTCCGTTGCTGGTTTCCTTGACCGTGTAATTGATGCCACGGCGCTTGAGCACGCTCTCGGCCTTCTCGACGAATTGGTCGGTGATCTTGGAGGCAAGCGTCCGGGCCGGGCCGCTGCCGGGAATTTTCTCGGGGAATTTCTTGCGCGTCCAGTTCTCGAGCTCGCGCATCTCGCGCGCGCCCAGGACATGGGAAAACGCGCCCGCACGGCCGATCGTCGTGTCGATCATCTCATGGTAGGCGGCGACGCTCTCGCGGGCCTCGACGGCGGCCTTGGAGAGATCTCCCGGACTGAACTTGTTCATTCGCTTGAAAGCCTTCTCGTACTCATCCGCCCAGCGCGCGAGCCGGCGATCGACGCTCTTCGTGCCGGTTCTCAGCATCGCGCCCGCGACACCTTCCTCGATCTCTTTGAGGGTGCGCTTCAGGACGGCGTCGCCGATCTTCTCGTCAATTAACTGAATCACGCCGCGCGCGCCTGCGAGGTCGTTGAACTTCTCGAGAGACTGGAAATAAGTTTTCTGGAGATTGGCCGCGTCCTGTCTGGCGACCCAGCGGCCCAAAAAGAGCTCTTTGGAGTCCGCAAGCGCTTCCGCGTAGGCGAGTTTCGCGTCTTGATAGGACTTCAAAGCCTTCGCCAGCTCACTGTGGTTGGCTCGTGCCGTGAGCATGACCGGGAATGTCGTGTCTTCGAGGATCCCGAGGTTCACGATTTCGCTCGCAACCGCAGGATCAACCGGGCGCTCTGCCAGTAGCGCCGCGTTCGTTTTCGCCGACTCGTCGACCGCTGCGGCCCGGCCCCTTGAACCCGCCGCCGTCATGGACTGGATGCCCTCTTCGAGAAACTTCACGCGGCCCGCGCTCTGGATGACCTTGCCGGCGAATTCGACATTCTGGAGCTTGAGCGCGACAGTATACTGTCCTTTATAGAACATTTTTCCGTTCCAGCGCAGATACTGCTTGATGCCGGGGACGCGCGTGAGCGCGAGCGCAATATCGAGAGGATAGGTGACCGTGCCGACGGCCATCTTGATAGCGAAGCGGCCGAGTGGGATCTTACGCGCGACGGCGTCGACTCCATGCAGGGTCTTGGTCGCGCCATGAACCGTGGCCTTAGTTCCAGTCTTGATTCCTTCGACGGCGCCTTTTACGGCGGTAGTCGCAGTTTTGTAAGCTTTGAAGCCTTCGATCCCTTCGAGCGAGGCATGCGCGGCTTTCAGGCTCCAGCCCGTGAGCTCGACTGCGCCGCCGGTCAGGAATGCGGTTAGGCCCTCGGCGCCGATCGCGCCGATGACTCCGCAGACGGAATTAATCATCTGGCTTGGAGTGGCAGCGGCGAAACAGACCCAAGGCTTGATGCAGCGCTTATGGCCTTCCATCCGTTCGCCCGCGACGGAATCGGCGATCGATCCGAAGACCGCGCTGCCTTCCCATTCCTGGCAGCCAAAATTATCCGTGATCTGCTTCGAGATCCAGTCCCAAAACTGTCCCATCTTGGAAGTGAGCCAGCCCCATGGATCGCTGTCGAAGGACTTCACTTCCTTGTCAGAGGCGCCCGAGGCGTCATGCATCTTGTCCGAGGTCATGTCCTCGACCTTGGCTGTATCGCTGAAGAACGCCCATTTCACGAGAGTATAAGGAAGCTTGATCAGGTCCCAAAGGCCCGTGATGTTCCAAACCAGGTTCTTGATGACGCCAGAGAGTGCTGAGCCCAGACACGTGCCTTTGCTGGATCCGATGCATTTGGACTTGAAGCCCATGCTCTCCGCGATTGGCGTGAGGATCGCACTCGCTCCGAGGGTTCCGATCTGGATGGATTCGCGCGCGGCCGCGCATGCGAAGTCGCTCGCCATGTGTGGGGCGTTCTCGAGCGCGGTTTTCTTGCATTCGGCTTCCTTGGCGGTTTCATCTGCCTTGGCCACGTCGGTACCTAGGCTTCCAATTGCTGCGGTCAGCGGATCCATGTTGGTCTTGGGAGGGACATCGCAGGAGTCTTCGAAAGCGGGCTCGCCCTGCGTGCCACCACCCGAGGAGTGGGCTTCAATAGCTGGAATCGGGATACCCAATTTCGCGTAGAGTCCGCGACAATCGAGGGAGCCGGCGTTCCCGCCCGCATCGAAGTCGCTGGTTTCAAGAAAGACGCCGTCGGGTTCGCAAATCGCCTTCGCGGTTGCAATCCACTTTGCGCGGTCGGCGCTTTCGGGCGCGAGATCGGTCCCCGCGCCAGCGCTCGAAGCAAAGAGCGGGAGCATGGCCAATGCAAGAAGGAGCTTCATTTGCATTCAAAGCTCCTGACTGTCTTGTCAACCGCGGATGCGATCGATCTGCCCTGAGCGTCACGCGTCAGCGTCTTGAGATGGTAGAGCTCGCCACCGCAGACGACGAAGTAAGTGAACTCCTCGAAGTCGCGCGTGCCGATTCGGTAGCGGTACCCGAGAAAGTCGGCCTGAGCGCCTTTCTCGAGACGTTCCTTGCGAAGCGGCTTGAAGTCGATGAGCTGGCCCTGGCTTTTTGTCAGCCAGGCCTTGCGTCCGTCCTGGTACTCGCGCTGGCTTTTCTCGAGCTGCAAGACCGAGAGCGACGCGATTTTCTTGCGGGTCGGGGTCACGGAAATGACGGGGCGGCCTTCGGCGGTGATTGTCGTCTCAGGGCCAAGAATCATAAGAGGCATTCCGAGGTAACCCGGCGCCGCGAGCCAACCCTCCGGAACATCGAGGGTTACCGCTCCTCCCTCTTTCAGCTCGAAGCGGCGTGCCTCCGCCCATGCGCCGGAAGCGAAGGTCAGGACCGCGACGAAAGCGAATGGAAGAATGAAGATGCAGGGCCTCATGTATATCCCATCGGTGTTTTCGCTTAACACTTGAAGACAAACGCTCATTTTTTAGTCATGCGCTGCGATGGGATTTCCGAAGAGTTTCATATGAAAGCGCATCTGTTCGCCCTGTTGCTGATTGCCTGCCTCGGACCCACGGCTCTTTCGAGAACGGTCGCCGCAGACCAGGCAGCTGTTACGAACCTTCTTCCCCATAGCGACGAGCTGCTGAAGATCGCCGACCTGAAAGGCGGCAACCTTCGAGCAAACTTCGAGATGGCCGCGCGAGCTAACTACCTGCGCGCCGTGAAGACCGCAGTCGCTCAGGTGCCGCCCGCCACTCCACCCGATCCCAAAGTTTTTTACTCGAAGGCGGAGAACTACTTCACCTTCTCGAGCACGCCTACCAACCGCATTGAGATGCGCCAAGAGCTA
>JAYVOO010000528.1:0-3687 GCA_043757905.1 Oligoflexia bacterium | reverse complement strand
GAACGGGGTTGCAGGTGCTCTCCTGCAAATATACGGGGCATCGCGCGGATCAGAAGAAGTTCGTACTTGATCTCTGGAGCACGCCGGGGATCCGCGAGGTCAAGCAGCTTTGAGGATCCGGCGCAGAGTGCTCGTCACGGGACGGGTGCAAGGCGTGGGGTTTCGCGCGGCGACGCTCGCGCGCGCGCGATCCGAAGACCCCTCTCTCGCTGGCTTCGTGAGGAATTTGAAAGACGGCCGCGTGGAGGCCGTTTTTCAAGGCGAAGAGGGGCCAGTGCTCGTGCTCGTCAGTTGGTGCACCCTCGGGCCTGCCCATGCAGGGGTGGAGCGTCTGGAAGTGATCGAAGAGGCGCCGGAGGACGGGCTTTCGGCATTTGGCGTCAAAACTTAGGCGCCTTGAAATAAAATTCCTTGCAAATGCGAGAGGTTGTCTTTAGCGTAAAGGAAAGAGTAGTCGCACTGCAACGTGTTCGCAAAGCCTCGGGAGAGAGAGCATGACTAAAGCGGATCTGATCAATATCATCGCCGAGAAAGCTCATCTGCAGCACAAACAGTCCGAGCTGGTCGTCAACATGGTCTTCGACATGATGGCGGATGCGCTCAAAAAAGATGACCGGATCGAGATTCGTGGCTTCGGCTCCTTCGTCAATCGCAGCTACGGTAGCTACCAGGGCAGAAACCCCAAGACCGGCCAGGTCGTCCAGGTCCCTCCCAAGCGCGTCCCTTTCTTCAAGGTCGGCAAAGAGCTCAAGGAAATGGTCGACTACGAGAACACCAAGAAGACTTAAGCCCGATTCTTGATCCAATATCCCGTAGCAAGCACCGCGGCGAGAAGTAGGCGGTAGGCAGTATAGCGGCCCAGCGGCTTCTTCTGCACGTTTTTCATGAAACCGCCGATGGCGAGCATCCCGCAGAAGAAAGCGACGACAGTGGCGATGATCAACGCGCTCCATGCCATGCCTTCGGTCGGCGTGGCGCTGTGGAAGTCGAGCTCCCGAAGCCCTCCGAACGACTGTGCGGCGAGGAGCGGCAGCGCGACGAAGAACGAGAACTTCGCGGCGGCGTCCCGGCTGTAGTTCCGGAAGAACGCTCCACTCAAGGACGCCGTGGTTCTCCCGCAGCCAGGAATCAACGCGAGGATCTGGAGCGCACCGATCACCAGGGCATCGAACCAGTTCCAGTCGGGGAGTGCCTTGTTCTTACGGCTCCAGCGTTCGCCGATCGTGAGCGGGATCCCGAGGACCGCCACCAGGGCCGCTAGGATCAGGGGCCAGTGATCGACGCCGGGGAGCTGGGCAATGTGCTCATGCAAGTAATACCAGCCGGCCAGAGGGGGTAGGACCGCAAGCCCGATGAAGAAGGGCATACGTTCGTCCAGGGTCATGGGCTTCTTGCGGTAAACCACCATCTGGATGAGCGCCGAAAGCATGCTCGCCCAGTCGTTGATGAAGTAGATGAAGATCGAGAGTGTGCCGCCGAATGCCAGCGCTCCTAAAAAGATCGGCGAGGGCTCAGGCCACCCCAGAAAGTAGGCCGGCAAGAGCAGGTGGGCCTGAACAGAGATGGGAAGGAACTCAGAGAAGCCGTGAAGAATGGCGTAGATGACCGCCTGAAAAGTATCCATTGCATCGAGTCTAAGGTGTCGCTCGCCAGAATTCCAATAGTTTCCGGATCAGGCTCCGGAGGCCTTCGAGTCGACGGTCGGGCCGGTGATCGTCGCCGGACCGATGGCCGTCGTGGCAGGGCCTTCGACCACACTGTCGGTCGGAACCGGAGGCGTGATTGCGGTGTCGTTCGCAACGGTGCTCGTCGCGACTTGTTCCGCAGCAGGCCCGGTGATCGTCGATTCGGCGTTCGGAGTTTGAGCAGGGGAGGAGGTCGGGGTCGACGTCGGCAGCGGCGTCGCTTCGCCCTGCTCCGAGCCCGGGCCGGTGAGGGTATAGCCGGTCGAGTCGGCGACAAGCGGAGTGGTCATGGGAGCCGTGCATACGGCTGGAGTCTGGACGGGGCCGTCGATCGGCGTCTGGCCAAGCTCATGGTCAGGACCCGTGATGACGACATCACCTGAACCAGGAAGCGCGGGAGTTTGCGGAGCGGGAGTTTGAGGAGCGGGAGATTGAGGAGCAGGCGTCTCGTTGGCAGTCTCGCCCTCGTGCTCCAATTCTTTCTTGAGCTTCTTGGCCTTCGCGATGGCTTTCTTTTTGGCCACTGCTGCGAGATGGCGGTCCTTTTCCTTACCCCTGTGCTTCTTGTTCCTCTTATCTTCATCGTCGTGGTCGCGGACGTGGCTCACCACTCTGTCCCACCAATGCTTCTTTTTCTCTTCCTTCTTTTCCTTCTTCGACTTCGCCCACGCTTCGTGAGGTAGGGAGCTTGTGCCGACTGACACCACCGAGACCTGCGCAAGGAGCATCAGTATGCCCAGTGCGCTCGACAGCTTGCGGGGGCGTGGGGCCTGGGTACGGGTTGGGGAAGTTTGCATAGATAGAAGTTCCTGTGAGGGTTCCGGTCGTTTCAATAATGAATGCTTACCGAATACAATTGCAGGAAGAAGGCCAGCGGTCGGCGCACGGAAGACCTCCATGATCTCACGAGAGTTCCATGCTAGGGTCTGACCATTCCCTGGACGCCTGCCCAAGCGCAGGCTCTGCGTCCGATCGGACGCATCGGGCTCGATTTTCTCTCTTATTCCGAGGGAAAACGACAAACAAACGTGGTGCCAGAGTGATGCGGAAGACTCTCGACCCAGACTTCACCGTGATGGCGCTGCATGATGTGCTTTACGATCGCAAGTCCGAGGCCCGTGCCGCCCTGCTCGCGCGAACGGCTCTTGTCGACGCGGTAGAAGCGCTCGAAGAGACGGGGCTGATGCTCGGCGGGGATGCCCGGGCCGGTATCCGAAACCCTGAGCGTCACGGTTTGGTCCGGCCCGTCAGCCCAGTTCACGGATATTTTTCCGCCCGCGGGCGTATACTTATGGGCATTATCCAGCAGATTCACCAGGACCTGTTCCAGGCGCTGAGGGTCGGCGTGGACCGTGGGAGCATCGAGCTCCAGGAAGACGGACTGCGCCTTCGCCTCGAAATTTTTACCCACCTGCGCGATCACTCGGCGAGTGATCTCTTCGGTCTGAAGCCGACTCTTGTGAAGCACGTCGGTAGATTCGATCGAAGAGAGGTCCAGCAGATCGTTGATGAGGTTCATGAGTCTCGCGCTGTTGCGTGCGATAATCTCGACGAACTCTTTCTCGGGCGGGCGCCCTTCCTTATGGTCGAGCAGGATCGTATCCGTATAGCCCTTGATCGCCGTCAACGGCGTTCGGAGCTCATGCGAGACATTGGCGACGAAGTCGATGCGGATCTGCTCCGCACGTTTGAGATCCGTCACGTCGTGGAAGACTCCGACCGCGCCGTAGATCTCGCTTAGGCCCCGTTTCAGAGGCGAGATCGAAACCGAATAGAAACGGCGCCCGGAAGCATTTTCGATCGGCATGGCTTTCACTGAACCCGAGACGCCGTCGCGAAGAGCGGCGCGAAAGCCGTCCAGAATCTCCGGGTCGCGGAACAGCTCCCAAAGATGGCGCGAGCCCTTGAGTTCCTCATTGCCCGCAAGCACTGCGAAGCGCGAGTTGTAGAAAAGCGGCTTTTCCTCGCCATCGACTGCCAGAATCGCGTCCGAAATGGCGGC
>JAYVOO010000527.1:0-13879 GCA_043757905.1 Oligoflexia bacterium | reverse complement strand
TCCGGGGACGGGTAAAACGGCAGGACAATCGCATCGAACTGACCCACGACCGGTCCCTTGCGCAGCTCGGGCGGAAGGATGACGGACACGAGCGCGATTGAGCCGTCCGATACCTCAGAGGACGAAAGCTCAGCGTGGATATCGATCGCCAGCTTCTTCGGCACCGCGGCCGCGCTGCTTGGCGCGGTCTCGACGGCGCCCGGCGCGCGAGTCGTAGAGCACGCGAAACCCAGCAGCACGAGCGCCACGAGAGGAAACGCGGTGGGTCTAGAGCGCCTGAACGGGACGTTTTCCATCATGGAATCGGATCTCGAGGTTGCGGCCGGTTTTGATTTGGGAAGCGCTCTTGATGACCGCCCCTCTTTCATCTTGAACCAATGTGTAGCCGCGCTCAAGCACGCGAAGCGGCGAAAGCGCTTCGAGCTTGGCAAGGAGCTGATCGGTGGCCGCCCTGCGCCGGTCGATGCGACCCCGGAAGGCGCGTTCAAGACGCAGGGCCAGCTCGTCGCAACGCTGGGCCTGCTCGCGCAGGCGGTCACGGGGACTGAGCACGCGCGCGGCAATATGAGAAAGAAGCTCCCTGCGACGCGAAACCTCGCGGCCAATGACGTTTCTGAGCCGGAGCCGCGAATCGCTGACGCGGTTGGCGGACTCGACCCACTGGCCAGTTACGATCTCAGCCGCGGCCGAAGGCGTGGGCGCGCGCAGGTCGGCGACGAAATCAGCGATCGTGAAGTCGATCTCATGCCCGACAGCCGAGATCACCGGAAGTTCGCTCGCGGCAATGGCGCGGGCGAGCACCTCCTCGTTGAAGGCCCAGAGGTCCTCGATCGAGCCGCCGCCGCGCGCGAGCACGACGAGATCTCCGAGCTTATGGCGGTTGGCGAGCTCGAGCGCCCGAGTGATCTGACTGGCTGCCTCGGCTCCTTGAACGAGCGCGGGAAGGATCCGCACGCGAAGATGGGGTGCGCGGCGTTTCAGGATGTTCAGCATGTCCTGAATCGCGGCGCCCGAGGGTGAGGTCACCACCACGATGGAAGTCGGATAGAGGGGAAGCGAGCGCTTGCGCTTGGAATCGAAGAGACCTTCCTCCTGGAGCTTCGCCTTCAGCTTTTCAAAGGCGACGGTGAGCGCGCCCGCGCCGAGTGGCTCGATGTGATCAATCGTGAGCTGGTAGCTGCCGCGGGGCGGATAGACAGAGACTTTGCCACGCACGAGCACCTGAAGCCCGTCCTTCAGCTCGAACGGCTTGCGCTTGGAACCCCAGCCGAAGATCGCGGCCGAGATCGAGGCGCTTGTGTCCTTGAGCGAGAAATACGCGTGGCCGGAAGCCGCGGGCCGGTAGTTGCTGACCTCTCCCTGGACGAGCACCTGTGTAAAAGCCGGCTCGAGGATTCCGCGGATCCTAGTCGTCAGCTCCGAGATGCTGAGATGCTTCGGCGGAGCCGGTTCATCTTTCGCGGTTTCCGACGATGACGAAGGCCTGTCGAATAGCGGCAGCCCACTCAGTTCCCGATCAGTCATTCCCCATATCTATCAGACGGACAGGACACGGGCGAGTCTTAGTGACCGGCGTCAGCCTTTTCAGTTCCAGGCAGCTTGGCCCCGCCACTATTGACCTTCTTGAAGATCTCGAAGGACTTGAGGTAGTTCAGCGCTTCATGCACCTGGAAGTCGTCCTTCGGGTTGAACTTCATTGGAGCGAAGTCATCCTCGTCCGAGGACTTATCCTTGTCCTTGCCATCCTTGGAGGAAGCGTCCTTCTTACCCTTCTTGCCCGTGTCCTTGCCCAAGGATTCGAGTTCGTCTTTCTTGAAGTCGGCCTTCTCGACATCGGGCTTGCCGTCGCCGTCGGTGTCGGTGTTGGCCATATGACCCTTCAGATCCTTCTCACGGAAAGGCTCAGCCTTGCGCTTGGCTTCGGCCAAAAGCTTCGGATCGAAATCGTCGAGGAGAATGTCAGGATGCACGCCCTTCTCCTGGATACTCCGGCCGCTTGGCGTGTAATAGCGCGCGATTGTAAGCTTCAAGCCGACATCGGGGCCGAGCTCGATCACGGTCTGCACGGAGCCCTTGCCGAAGGTCGGCTGTCCCATGATGATCGCCCGATGATGGTCCTGCAGCGCGCCCGAGACGATCTCGGCGGCAGAGGCGGTGCTTGAGTTCACGAGGATCGCGACAGGAAAATCTTTGAAGGCCTGTCCCTTGCGGGCGTATTTCACTTCTTTTTGAGCCTTGTCGCGGCCGATGGTCGAGACGACCACGCCCTCATCGATGAAGAGCGAGGATACTTCGACCGCCTGATCGAGCAAGCCACCCGGATTCATGCGCATGTCGAAGACGAGACCGCGGAGCTTCTTGGTCTTTTGCAGCTTCTCGATCGCCTTCTTCACGTCGGCGGCAGCAGACTCGTTGAAGCTCGAGAGTCGGACGTAGCCGTACTCGGGTTCGAGCTCTTCGCTCTTCACGGACTGGATCTTGATGACGTCGCGAGTAATCGTGACATCCTTGATCTTGTCGAAGCCGTCACGGTAGATGGCGAGGGTCACGTCAGTGCCCTTTTTGCCGCGCATCTTGTTGACCGCTTCCACGAGGTTCATGCCCTTCGTGCTTTCCTTGTTGATCTTGACGATGCGGTCGTTTGGCTTCAAGCCCGCCTTCCAAGCCGGGGTGTCCTCGATCGGCGAGATGACGGTAAGGATATTGTCCTTCATCCCGATTTCGATGCCGAGGCCGCCGAACTTGCCGCTCGTATCGATCTTCATGTCCTTGAAAATCTCGGGCGTCAGGAAGTTCGAGTGCGGATCAAGCACTTCGAGCATGCCCTTGATGGCGCCGTAGATCAGTTCCTTGTTCTTCGGAGGCTCAACGTAGTTGTTCTCGACGAAGTGGAGCACTTTCTGGAAGAGCTCGAGATTCTCGTAACGATCCTGCTGGCCGGCGGCGGCCGGTGCGCCCTTGTCCGCGCTCGTCGCGGCCTGCGCGGAAGTCACGAGGGCAACTTGCCTCGTCACGTTCTGCCCGACCTGGACACCTAGCCAGGAAACAGAAATCACCAGACCGAAGAGCGCCGTTTTCTTTGCAAGTTGGATCATCCCTAAAGGCTAAACTAGTTGGCCAACCACTGCAACGGATTCACGGCGACATTTCGCGCGCGGATCTCGAAATAAACTGGAGTGCCCGTGTCATCTGTTGAACCGATCTCGTCGCCGGCTCTCACCGACGCTCCGGGGTGCAGGGTCAGCTCGCCAAGGTGGGCGCATAAAGTATAGAAGTGGTCGCCGTGATCGATGATGGCTACTCGCCCGTAGTCCGGCAGCTCGCCGGAGAAGGCGATCTTGCCGCTCGACACGGCATGCACCGGCTGTTTTTTCCCAGTAGAGATGTCGATGCCCTTCTTGAAGATATGAAGGCGCGTCTTGGGATCGAAGGCCCGCCCAAACGCCGAAATGATCTTGCCGTCGGCTACGGGAAGCCCAAGCCTTCCTTTAAGGAGTGTGAAATCAATGGAGTCTTCCCTCGAGAGATCCGCGGGCGCGGACGGCACTTGAGCAAGTCTAGTCCGTTTCTTCTCGCGCTCGACGACTGCCGCGCGATGCTCGGTCTCGGTCACCCGCTCCAGCTCGATGCGCGCGTTGAAGTCGCCGATCAGCCGCTCAACCTGGGCCTCCGCGCTTTTGAGCTTCCGGTAACCCTCGAGCTGGGCGAGCCGCTCATTGTGATTTTTCCGAAGCAGGTCCGACTGAAGCTGTTTGTTCAGCTCGAGCACGCTTTCCTGCTCGTTCAGGTCCTGGAAGAGATAAGCGAGCTGCTGCTTCTCTTCCTGGATGCGAGTTTCCAGGTGGTCGGCGTCGGATAAATCCACCCGGAGCGCCTCGACTTCCTTCAGGCTCCGGTCGACTAGGTTCGCGAGCGCTTTTCGGCGCGGGGCTTCGAGCGACTCGGCGCTGAGATCTCCCGCAGCGGCTCCGCCTACGCTATAGGAGGAGCGTTCGAGCGCGATGAGGAAGCGGCGGACCGACGTCTGCTCGGACTTCACGCGGCCAGTGAGCGCCTGGCGCCGCTCTTCGAGTCCCCGGACGGTATTCTCCAGCTCGGCCATCCGTTTCTTGCCGAGAACGCGCTCTTCACGCTGGAGCTTAAGCAGGGTCTGGATCTTCTTCACGTTGGACTTGGCTTCAGAGCGACCTTGCAAGCTGTCGAGAAGCTCCTGTTGAAGCACCATCACGCGTGAGCGGATGGCTGTGAGCTTGTGCGCGAGCTCACCCGTTGCGGGGCCCGCCTCCTCGCCTTTGCCTGCGCCTGGGACCGGGCCCTTGGCCGCGAATGAGAGAGTGGGAGCGAGGCAAAGAAGCGCGATGAACGGGAGATGAAGCCGCAAGCTCCTACCTCCTGTGCTCGGCGATCGCGCCCGCGCCGGAAAAGAGCCCCGACGAAACTCCCAGGCATGCGCCAGCGAGCCAGAGCCAGGCGCCGTAAGCGAGGCCCGCGACGGGCATCGATGTGAGTACCGGCGAAAGCGTGCGTACATGCTCTGCCAGCGGCGCGCCGAAGAAGACCCACGCGCAGGCCGCGAGCACACCGCCAATCAACCCGACGAGGAGCCCCGAAAGAATGCCGGGCACGCGAACCGAGAGCTCGCTCGCCCCCCAGAGCTTGAGAAACGAGAGCACGTCGTGATGCAGGGACGCGTTCATGCGCGCCAGATGCACAAGGCCGGTCAGCACCGCGAGGCAGAGCCCAGCCATGAGCAGGCGCGAGACTGAGCGCAGCGCTTGGAAAGCGGCGAGGATCGAGTGGTTGCGATCCTTCGAGCTCTCGACGCTCTCGACGCCGGGTATGATCTTGAATTGATCGAGCGTCACTCCGGGTAGGAGTCCGCTGACGGATACGTACCGCGGGACGATCCCGGGCATCTCGGAGCCGAGATCCTGAAGCTCCTGCGAAAGCTCGGGATAGGGTTTGCCCAGACGCTCGAGGAATTCCTTCGGCCCGATGAGCGCGACAGTCGCGGTTTCGACGGATCCCTGATCCTCAGGCGCGGCACCGAGGGAGGTGCGGATCGTGTCAACGATCCGGAGCTCGTCTTTCTGCGAGGTGGTCGGATCGAGGTAGGCCGTGATCACCTGCGTGTTCTCGAGGCGAACAAGCACGGGCGTCAGCCCCCGCTGCATCCAGAAGAGGAAGCCAGTTAGAAAGAGAAGGCAACCCACGGCAAGCGACGAGAAGAATTGACTGAAGGGCGCGAGTTTCCAGGGCCGGAGCGCCAGTTTCAATAGATAGATAGGGCCTCCTCGACGGCGATGCGCCCATTCTTTAGGACGGCGGATCGCTTGCGCACGCGCCGGACGATCTCGCGGTCATGAGTAGCGACGACAACTGCCGCGCCCGTGATGTTGGAGCGCAGAAAAAGATCCATCAGCTGCCAGGTGAAGTCGCGGTCCTGGGCGCCCGTCGGCTCATCCGCCACGATCAGTTCGGGAGAGCGAACCAGCGCGCGGGCGACCGCCACTCTCTGCGCCTCGCCACCGGAGAGGGCGGAGGCCGGTACATTTCGCTTCTGAGCGAGGCCGAGTTTCTCGAGGATCTCGGCCATCTTGCTTCGCGACGCGGGATTCAGCGCACGGCGGCCGGCGAGCGAAAGTGAGAGCGCGACATTCTCCTGAACCGTGAGATCGGGAATCAACCCCACGTTCTGGGGGACGTATCCCAGAGATTGGCGGATAGCGCGGAAAGTCGAGGGAGAAACTGTGCTCAGGTTATAGCCGAAGAGCGTAACCGAGCCGCTCGACGCAGCCTCTTCGGTGGCGAGGATCCGGAGCAGCGAGGACTTGCCCGCGCCTGTTCCACCGATGACGTATAAGAAATCGCCCTTTTTGATCTCGAGGTTCACTTGGTCCAGGACTTTGACCTGCCCGGTGTACCACTTCGAGACTCCTTGTAAGTTGACCATCCGAATCACTCCCCCCCAAAGCCTAGCATAAAGTTCCGGTGAAAACTGCCAGGGTGGATTTTGCCCAAGTCGCGTCAAAAATCCGACGAAAAGGTAGAGCCGCCGCTCTGGCCGGTGGCGTTTTCGCCTGATAGACTCTGCCCGTGGCAGCCTTCCCCAAACTTACGCCCGAACTGAAACGCGCCCTCGCCTGGGTGAGCGCCTATCTGGGATGGATTCTCGTCATCAAGCTACTCACAGTGACCCTCGTCACGTACTTCATGCAGTCTTCCAACTCGGGCGTGCGCTTTGACGAGATTAGCGAAGCGCTCGCTTCGAACGAGGTCACGCTCCTCGGCCTCGCCGCGATCGGCTTTCTGCTCCTGGTCCGCGCGTTCAATCCGATCACGAGCACGAGGCTTGCTGACATCGTCACCGCCGAGCGAATCGAGAAGCGCTTCATCCCGGGCTTCATGCATGGCGCGCTTCTGGCGTCGGGGGTGACGCTCGCTTTCATCCTTGCGGGCTATTACCGCTATCTCGGCATCCCGTTCGACTTCGAGGAGGCGCCGCTACAGCTCGCGACTATCGGAGTGCGCGTCGCGGCCCTGATCCTACTCGCCTACAGCGAGGAATTCATTTTTCGCAATCAGATCGGCCGCCACCTCGAGAAGGACTTCCCGCCTCTAGTGCGCGGACTGATTGTCGCCGGCCTCTATGTGCTCGTCAAAGCCGTGCAGTTCGACTTTGCCCTGGGCCTCATGCAGATGGCGACTCTCGCGCTCCTATCGGTCGCCCTCAGCTACCGCACTCGGCGTGATCGGGACTTTGGCGGCGCGGCCGGTTTCCTCGCCGCGCTTCTCGTGATCTTCCACCCAGTCCTGAGCCTGCCGATCTTCGGAAACGACTTCACCGGCATCGCGCTCATCAAGTTCCTGGGAGCGCCGGAAGGCACGGCCCAGTTCGAGCTCCAGCGATTTCTCAGCGGCGGAGCAGGCGGCCCTTTCTCCAGTTTTGCTTTTCAAATGCTTTTGCTTCTAGATATACTCCGAGGAACACTCAGGAAAATATGAATACTCCCCAACTCGCCCAGGCCGGAATTCTGGATCTGATCACGCACTCAGGCCCAGTAGCCCAGAGCGTGCTGCTTCTTCTGCTCTTCCTCTCGATCGCCTGCTGGACGATCATCCTCATGAAATGGCGCTCGCTCTCCCGCGCAAGCCGAGAAAACGCGGTTTTCCTGGAGATGTTCTGGACCGGCAAGAGCATCGACGAGATCCTCGCGAAAACCGACAAGACTCCCGCCTCGCCTGTCGCCTCCGTCTTCAAGTCGGGCGTCAAAGAGCTTAAGAAGATCTCGCCCGCCGAGATGGAGCCGGGCCGCGGCAACGGCGTCGAGAATATCCAGCGCGCCCTCTCGCGCGCGACGAATACGGAAGTCGCCGCGTTCGAGAAGCACGTGGGTTGGCTCGCGACCACCGCGAGCGCCGCTCCCTTCATCGGCCTCTTCGGCACCGTCTGGGGCATCATGAACGCGTTCCAGAACATCGGCGCGACCGGCGCCGCCAACCTCGCAGTCGTCGCGCCCGGGATCTCGGAAGCGCTGATCACCACCGCCACCGGCATCGCCGCCGCCATTCCCGCCGTCGTGGCCTATAACAGTTTCGCCAACCAGATCCGCCGGCAGGCGGTCGACATGGAATCCTTCACGCAGGATTTCCTCAACATCGTCCAGCGCAGCTTCGTCGGAAGCCGGAAGGTGAACTAAAAGATGGCGATGGGAGTGTCCGGAGGAAACCGCGGCTCAGGCCTTTCCTCGATGGCCGAGATCAACGTCACTCCGCTTGTCGACGTCATGCTCGTGCTCCTGATCATCTTCATGGTCTGCGCCCCGCTCATGCAACAGGGCGTGCAGGTGGATCTCCCGAAAGCCAATGCAGGCTCCCTTTCCGAAGTGCCTGAGCAGCTGGTGCTCGTCATCACCAAGGCCAAGCGCATTCAGATCAACGGCAACCTGATCCAGCAAGGCACCCTTTTCACGCGCCTCCAGGCGATCCATTCAGTCCGGCCCGACGTTCAAGTCTTCATTCAGGCCGATCAGGGAGTCCAGTACGGCTTCGTCGCGCAGGTGATGGCCGAGGTGAAGCGGGCAGCCATCAACCGCGTGGGCCTCGTCACCGCTCCTGGAGATATGCTCCAAGGCTTATGAGCGCGAACACGGTCGTGGAAAGCCCTCTTGGGAGCCGCCCCACCACTTCCAGTGACGGCAAGGTCGGATTCCGCTGGAGCATTGCCGGCCATCTCGGGATCATGCTCCTGGTGATCATCAAGAGCCTGGTCTTTCCGGGGGTTTCGACTCCCTACACTCCCACGCTTCGCGTGGACATGGTGGATCTCCCGGACGCGCTCAAGAAAGACATGCACGGGATGCCCAAGACCGCATCCAAGGAGATGCAAGAGGCGCTTAAGAAAGCCGAATCCGAAGCCAAAAAGATCAAGCCCCAGATCTCGAAGGAAGTCGCCGCTCCCGACGAGCTAGTGATCCAGCCGAAGAGCGCCTCGAAGCAGGATACGTCGTCGCGCGAGAAAAAACTCAAGAACGCGCTAGCCCGAATCAAGTCGCTCTCGAAGATCGCGCCGGTCTCCGAGGAAGAGGCGCCGAATCTCGCGGTCGTGAAGGGCAACAAGGTCTCGAAGGGAACTTCACTGTCCGGCGACGCACGCGAGGCGGCCGAAGCCACTTACTTCGACCTAATTCGCGATCGCCTGCACGAGAATTGGGCACTGCCGGTCTGGCTCTCTCGCCAGAATCTCTCGGCCCAGGTGACGATCTTCATTGACGCGGCCGGGCGGCTAAAAGGCATCCGCTTCTCGAAATCCTCGGGCAACGCTCAGTTCGACGAAGCGGTGAAGAAGAGCATCTCAGACAGCGAGCCGTTTCCCCGGCCTCCCGCGGGGCTAAGCGACCTTCTCGCCAATGGAATTCCTGCCGGCTTTCCCCTATGATGATGGGATGAAGAAGATCTCGCTCATCGCGCTCGCTCTCGTGATTTCCCAGGCCCATGCCGCCGCTCCTTATATCTCGGTCGGCACTGCGCACACGAAGAAGACCGTCATCGCATTCCCGTCGATCCACCTGCTCGGCGGCGGGAGTGGGCTCTCGGCCCAATCGAGGATCATCTCCGAGACGGTTCAGAACGACTTGGGCTTCATGGATCTCTTCCGCTTCCTAGGTTCCTCGGCTTTCGTCGAGGATCAATCCACTGCCGGGCTGACGCCGGACAAATTCAAGTATTCCGACTGGACAAGCGTCGGCGCGGAGTTCGTGATCAAGGCGGGGATCAGCGCCTCGGACAACGGCAATATCGCGCTCGAGGCTTTCCTCTATGACGCTCAGGGCGGCAAGCAGGTCATCTCGCGCCGTTATGTCGGCGCGCAAGGCGACGCCAAGCTCATCGGCCACACCTTCGCCAACAATATCGTCGAAGCGCTCACCGGTCTGCCCGGCATCTTTCTCACCAAGCTCGCGATGTCCTGCGACCGCGGCGGCAAGAAAGAGATCTACGTGATGAACTACGACGGCACCGACGTCAAGCAGGTCACAAGCCACCGTTCAATCGCGTTCGCGCCCGCATGGAGTCCCGACAGCACGAAGATCGCGTACTCACTCTTTGCCAAGCATAAGAACAACATCAAGAACATCGACCTCTACGAGATCGACTTCAACACCGAGAGCTACCGCATGCTCTCGAACCGCAAAGGCATCAACTCGGGCGCGGCCTACTCGCCCGATGGCTCCAAGATCGCGCTCACGATGAGCTTTCTCGGCAACCCCGAGATCTTCTGGCTCGACACGAAGACCAGCCAGGTCACGCGCATGACCAAGTCCTTTGGCTTCGACGTCGACCCGGCCTGGAGCCCGGACGGCTCGCGGCTGGCTTTCGTCTCTTCCCGCACCGGTATCCCCATGGTTTTCGCGATGGGCGTCGACGGCAAAAACGTCCAGCGCCTCACGTACGCCGGACGCTACAATGCCACTCCCAGCTGGTCTGCGCAAAACAACAAGATGGCGTTCGCCGGCTGGATCGACGGGCGTTTCGACATCTTCCTCATGAATCCGGACGGCACGCACATCGAGCGCCTGACCAAGAATCAGGGGAACAACGAAGATCCGTACCTTAGCCCCGACGGCAGCTTCGTCACCTTCAGCTCGAACCGCACGGGCCAGGCGAATATTTACGTCATGAACGTGGACGGCACATTCGTGAAACGACTCACCTACGGCTTAGGCAATTGTGTCGCGCCGAA
Organism: Oligoflexia bacterium; assembly: GCA_043757905.1. Taxonomy (GTDB): domain Bacteria; phylum Bdellovibrionota; class UBA1018; order UBA1018; family UBA1018; genus JAYVOO01. The sequence goes on along the minus strand of JAYVOO010000527.1, from coordinate 3,639 downwards.
ATGGTCGAACCCTCCGCGGGCGCCGAAGTCCGCGCCGCGACCGCCTTCGGAATAAACCTGGGAAAAGCCCGGTAATGAGCCACATCGTTGTGTGCCAGCAGCCCAACTACTTTCCCTGGCTCGGTTATCTTGAACAGTGCGCAGTAGCGGACACGCTAATTTTTCTCGATACCGTCCAGTGGATCCGCCAAGGCCGGCAGCACCGCGCGCGCATTCTGCCCAAAGCTGAAACGAGCAGCCTCGGCGATTCCAACTCCAGTCCGGACTTAGCCTGGTTGACCTTACCGGTGCAGGGCCACGGGCATCGCGAGAAGCGGCTCGCCGAGATGAAGCTCGCGGACGACGGAGGCAAGTGGGCAAGACAGCACTGGGGAAAGCTGCGCGACACCTACGCTCGGCGTCCTTACTTCAAGACCCAGCTCGAGCCACTCGTCAGGCCGTGGCTCGAGTCGAGCGCGATCTCGGGTTCCTCGAGCTTAAGCCTTTGTGAAATCGCCGCTGGAAGCGTGCGCCTCTGCTTGGAAGCGTTCGGGTTCTCGCCCAAGATCGTCTGGAGCAGCGGGCTTGCCGAAAAGGGCCGCGCAACCGAGAGGCTCGTCTCGCTTTGCCGCGCCGCCGGCGCCACGACCTATTACACAGGCATTGGCTCGACGAATTACATCGACACCTCGCTCTTCCGAGACGCGGGCCTCGGCCTAGTCTGGCAGCGCTGGAAGCATCCGGAGTACTTACAGGGCCGCGAAAAAAAGCAGACTCACCTCTCGGTGCTCGATGCGCTCGCCAATGTCCCGATCCCGGAAATTCGCGACTGGCTTGCGATCAAGCCCTGGGGTCCCTTCGGAAGCCTAACACTCGCTTACCTCGACGGCACCTGAGCTCAGAGCAGCATCGAATTACATGCCCCAGCGCACCGAGATCGGCTTGCGCGGATCAAACGAGTATTTCGTGTTCCGCCAGATCTCGCGAAGCTCTTCCAATGTATGGAACGTAGCCCCGTCGAGCGTGAGCACCTTCTCTTGTAGGGCAGTCTGCCAAAGCTGGAAGATGCCTGGATACTGCCAGCCCATATTGTTCACGATGCCCTCGATCTGACTGAAAGTTTCCTCGATCCGGGCGTCGCGTGCGGGTGTGCTCCAGTTCTCATAGGCGACCGTTCCTTCCGCGCAGCTTTCCTTCTGGCAGACAGCGTAGCCGTCCTCAACGATCTGCTTGCGAGTCTGGAGCTGGAACTTCACGTAGTCGACGCCTTCGCCGACGCGCTTTGCGAAATCCACGTTCGGCGCGAAGTGTTCGAGCACTGCAGTCGCGAAGTCGGAATGAGTGCCCAGGAACTTGGGATCAAACTCCTCCTTGGAATAGTCCGGCATGTCGGCCGGGGCCGCGAGCCTCCAGCCCGCCCCTTTCTTGACGAGCCAACGGATGCGAAGCAAACCGCCCTCGCCGTCCTTCGGCTGATCGAAATCCCAGAAGCCGCCCTCGTTCAATTCGCGGATGATCCGCGGAGCATCTGAGGCGACGAGCACGAGCGGCGCCCCGTGATCGATGTCGATCTTGCGCAGGAAGCGGGTGTGGTGGTGGCCAGGTGCCAGATTCAAGTGGTGGACGCCCGGGATCAGCGTGTCGGGCGCGATACGAATCGGGTAGCTGTCCTTGAGAAGCGACTGCGTGTAGGTGTTGACCAACAAGTAGTCGAGCGCCTTCAGGAATCTCTTGTCCTTCGTCCAGTCCGAATCGGTGGGGAGACTTGCCCAAGACGACTTCATCGACTCCTGCGTGAAAAGATCACTCGATCCCGCGAGTTGATTGCCCATTGGCAGGCCATTGATGCGGGCGAAGATCCACTTGAGCGCGAACGCCACGTCTGCGCAGTCGGTTTCGATTTGATGCTGGACGAAGAAATGCGAGTCGACGGTGTCGATCACCCACTGCGCATACTTCTCTTCCCACGCCCAGCTCCAAGTTTCGGTGGCCTTCCAGAGCCCTGGTGCCTTGTCGATGTGATTGCCGGAGTTCTTCAGCTCGGTCGCCGACTTGCGCGCGCCCTCAGGCTCGGCAAGCTCCGACACGCCCTGGGAGAAACCCCGAAGGCGGCTCTTCAGGAAAACGAGCGCCTGCTCGCGCTTCGGAAACGGCTGGCGCCACTCGCGGTCCTGGAGCATTCCCGGCTCGCGCGCGAAGGACTCAGCCACCCAGCCCGACTCCTCCTCATGAAGGAGGATGAAATGCTCAGTACCGCTCGCGTCCTGCTTCTTCCACGCCGCTTCCGGCGAGCCTGCAGACGCGGCGACGGCACCGAAAGGGAGCGACAAAAGAGCCATAAACAGTGAAAAGGCGCGCGGGGTGACCATGCAGCCCACTCTGGACCCGGGGCGGTAAGCCGTCCAGCCTATTGCGAATGTCAACGTAATGCACTTTATGCCCGCTCGTTGCGCCAGCCGGGGTGGTCTCGGACCCAGCCAGATTTCCATCCCCCAGGGGAGAAACCATTTTCAGGGGCCTCCAGAACTGGGTTAGACTCTGGCCCATGAGCAACTCACAAGACCGCGTCGCAATCGTCACCGGAGCCCGTACCCCTTTCGCCCGCGCCCGAACCGTCTATGCCAAGATGCCCCCTTCGGCCCTGGGCGGCGTCGTGCTGCGCGAGACTATCGCGCGCTCGGACCTGGATCCCAAGCTCGTCGACATGGTCTACTTCGGCATCGTCTCATCGCCGTCCGAAGGTTCCAACGTCGCGCGCGAAGCCCTCTTCGACTCCGGCCTCCCCTCCTCGATCGCCGCCACCACGATCAATCAGTACTGTGCCTCCGCCGGCGAAGCGGCGGCCGGCATCGCTGCCAAGATCCTCTCGGGCCAGATCGACATCGGCATCGCGGGTGGAGTCGAATCGATCAGCTCAATGCGCGCGCTTTTCAGCCAGGAGGCCACCAACTATTTCCAGGACATCGGCCGCGCCAAGACGCCGCAACAGAAATTCACGCACCTGACGAAGTTCCGTCCCACGCTGCTCGCCCCACATGCTCCCGGAATCAAGGAGCCGACGACCGGCCTCACAATGGGCCAATCGGCCGATCTTATGTGCCGCCAGTTTAGCGTTAACCGAACCGAGCAGGATGAATTCGCCGTCGCGAGCCATCTGAACGCCGCGCGCGCCTGGGAAAAGGGCTTCTACTCGACGCACGTCGTGCCGGTCGCCACTCCCGACGGCAAGGTCGTCGACCGCGACACGGACATTCGCTCCGACACCACGGTCGAGAAGTTAGCAAACCTTCGCCCAGTCTTCTACAAGGACGGCACCATCACCGCCGGCAACGCGAGCCCACTCACCGACGGCGCCTCGGCCGTGCTCATGATGACGGAATCCAAGGCACGCGAGCTCAAGATGCAGACCCTCGGCGTGATCCGCAGCGTGGTTTCTGTCGGCGTCGATATCCAGAAGGAACCGCTGCTCATCGGCCCCGCGTTCGCCATTCCGAAAGCTTTGAAGAAGGCCGGCATTACCTGGAAGGACATCGATCTCTTCGAGATCCACGAAGCCTTCGCCGGCCAGGTCCTATCCACGATCCGCGCGATCGAATCCAAGGACTGGGCGAAAGAGAAGCTCGGCTTGGATCAGGCGATCGGCGAGCTCGACCGCACGAA
>JAYVOO010000526.1:0-3705 GCA_043757905.1 Oligoflexia bacterium | reverse complement strand
GGTCGAGCGCATCGTCATCTCCTCAAGAGTATAACCGAACCCAGCTCGACTTGCCCGGAAGAGCCAGTGGGCAGGTCGAACTCCAGCGATTCCTTGGGGTTCTCGTAGCCGCGCGCGCGGAAAGCCCCGGCCATCAGCCCCTCGATACTGAAGCGACCTTCGCGGTTGGTGAAAACCAAGATCGGGCCCTCGCTTCCGCGCGCCTCGCCCGACCAGAGCGCGATGGGCCGGCCACGGGAGTCCGTGAGCGTACCGGCGCCGACGATCCGCGCCTCCGTGCCCAGGCTGATCAGCGTGCCGCTCTTGTAGTTCGGCAGGATGACGTGGTTCTCGGGGATCGGTCCCGTCCCGACCGGCAGTTCCTCGGCTCCTACATGAAGTTGCGTGTACCGGTAGGAGACGACTTCCGACGAAGATGCGGGCCCGAGCCATCCGCTCGCGGCTTCGTACCGCTCGTCCCCGCCGTCGCGCCTGGGATTGATTTTCAGTTCCTGACCCTCGAGGTTCTTCACGCCTTCGACGAGCGCGAAGCTGTCGAAGACGTTCCGGGAGATTCCGAAGCGCCCGCCGGCGAAGACGAGCGCGCCGCCAGCGCGCACTCCCGTACGGCTCAGTCCGGGCGCGCCCTCGGGCGCCAGACTCTGATGCACGAGAGTTGCGCGGCCCCGATTGCCCGTGTACTCGAAGCGCGTGTCGGCGCTTTTACCCGAGTCCGTGCGCTCGGCGCCGGCCTGCGCGGTCACGCCGCCCACCTGGTTGCTCGCGTTTGAGGCGTAGCTCCACTGCAGCCGGTTCAGGCCATTCTCGCTGCCGGAAGTGAATGCGAGGGCGTGGCCGCTTTCCGGGAACGCCCAGGTCAGGAAAAAGAGGATCGCGCCCCGGGCGTCCGTGCCCGATTCCTTCGTGTTCGTGTAGAGCAGGCTCGTGTCGAAACCAGTGCGCCACGCGCGCGCTAGGCCGGCTGAGAGAGTGCGCGACTGAGTCGAGCCGAGCCGGATCGAGCCACTCGCGTTAGCGCTCGTCTGCCAGAAGATCTGTTGGCCATAACCTGCGGACACGTCATAAAGGCTATTCGATGGATCTGGCGTCTCGCCCAGGGCGGCGAACCGGGGGGCGCGCGCCTCGAGGTTCAGCGCGAAGCTTCTCTGCGTGGCCGCGAGCCCGCGGTAATCGATGTACTGATAGCCGAACCTTCCCCCGAATGCCTGCCCGGTGCCATCCAGGCTGCTTAGGGCGGGTTCGATTGAAAATGATCCTGCTCCCGTCGCGAGCAACGCGGTCACGCCCGCCACGCGCTGGACGGGATCGGCCTGAAGATAGCCACCCGCCGTGAAGCGCTCCGAGAATCCATAGCGGTGGGAGACGAGGGCGGTCGGTTTCGTTCCGTCGTAAGTGCGGCTTGCGGCGGAGTCCTGCGAAGGCACCCCGAGGGCGTAGCTCAGCTGATGCGTCTCGCGGCTCAGCTGGAAATCCGCGGTGAAGTAGGGGATGCGCACGATCTCCACTCGACCCACATCATCCATGATCTCGAGCGAGACATCGTTCACGCCGGTGCTGAAGGGCAGGTCGCGAATCGAATGCCGGCCCGCGGGCAGCTCGATCGTTTGGATCAATCGACCATTGATGAGGATTCGGATCGTCGAGCGGCTCTTGAGCGTGATGTCTTGCGAACTGACGGGCGAGAAGGTGCGGTAGGGCTGAAGCGAGAAGTTGCTCGACGCCGAGAGCCCCGCCATCGGGCGGAAGCGCTGGAAGCCCGAAACCGGATAGGCGAGATCTCCGACGGCCAGGCGCAGGACTTTTTCCGGCAAGTCCTTCACGACGCGAAAGTCACCGCGCCTCCACTCGTTTGAGTTCACGTCCGCCTGCTCAGTGTATCCGCCGGAACCTTCCAGCACAAAGCTCCGAACGTTGAGGGCTCCGTCCAACTCGCCGCGCAGGGGTTCGCGCCCCTTGCCTGCTTCGCCGTAGGAAAAATCTTGGCCCGCGTTCACGTTCACGTAGCCGCTCACCGCGCTCGGAGCGAGCGCGAACTCGGCGCCAGGAGGCAGGCTGGGATGGCCGATCGAGACGACATTCATCGCGCGCATCGCGGCCGGGACGTAGAGCCGGATCTCGAGGGACTTCTCCTCGAAGCGCGCGATCAAGCCGGCCGCGCTGATCGCCGATAGCCGGATCCAGCCGCGCGATTCCCGGGAATGCGCGCGCGAACGGAGCGCCGAGAGGAGCGGCGACTCGACGCGCGAGCGGAGTTGGGCAAGAAGCGCCGACTCCTCGACCTCCACTTCAGGCGCCTTCCCAGAGCGCGCGTCCGCGTCCACGAGCACTTCGACGTCCTGGACGTACTGGTCCTCGATGAAGAGCGGAAATACCGCGCCCCGCTCGTCGGCCCAGGCCGCGCCGGCGTATAGCGCGAGCGCGAACGCGACGAGCCTAGTTCCCGGTCTCAATGGCCACCGGGGTAAAGGGGCCGCTCACGGGCAGCTGTTTCGGCCAGGGTAGGCGGACCTTGCGTACCGAGCCCGCGAGCAGGTTCAGCCCGCTCAGGGTGGGCACTTGCTCTGAGCCGAGCGCGAGCTTTCCCAACCGGAGCCTGGCCTGCACGAGCACCTGATGCGCGTTGCCTTTGTTCTCCAGCTCAATCTCGAGATCGCCCTTGGGCGTGCGGCGGGCGGTGCGGGCCGAGATGGCCGGAGCTGCGCCCTTTGGCGTGATATAAATAGAGCCCATGTACTTCAGGAGCATCTTGATGACCGCGTTGGAGTTCTGGTCCTGGGGCTTCTCGGTCTGGACGGGCAGCTGCTCGGCGATGATGCGGAAAGCCAGCTCCGACTTCGGCTCCTTCTCGCCCGCCCAGGAGACGCGGATGGTGCGCTTCTCTTTGGGGCCGAGCACAAGCTGCGTGGGATAGACGAGGAAGAGCTTCTCGGCGTCAGCGATCTTTGTGACCTTCTCTTCCCCGTTCACGTCGAACTGTCGGTGCGCCATCGACACCTCGATCGCGACCTTGGTATTCGAGTCGTTCTCGACCTCGAAGGAATGGGTCGCGCCGCGTCCGGTGGACTCGAGCGAAACCGACATCGGGGAGAACGTGAATGCGCGGGCGCGGTTCGGCGCGAGCAGAAGCGCGAACAGGGCGAGCGCCGTCAAGTAGATGACAGGAACTTTATTCCAGCGGTGAAAGTGGCTCATCGTTACGTAGGATTTTACGCACGACTGGAGGAATAAGGAATAAGCGAGTTCAGAGCGCGATGATCGATAGCGTCAGCGTCTGCGAGGAGGCCGGCGAGCGCGAGGCCGCTCGGGAATGGAACTCGCGCGCACCGTCGATCCGGAGGCGCAAACTGTAGTCATAGCGGGAGGGCCGCAGACTGCCTGGCTCCGTCCTCAAGACGCTCGAGACACGGCCTGGCCGAACAGGATGTGCCCGTTCGAGCTCGACCGAGTAGGGGACATCCTTCCCGTCCAGGGAAAGGGTGCCGCCACTCGAATCGGACACGAGAAGCGTGAAACCCTCGCCGGAATTAGTCTGATGGATGATGTGCGCGAGCTCGGTCCCTTCGGAGGACGCGGCAAGCTGAGGGGAGAATCGCTCTAGCCGCGGTTCGACCCGCGTTCTCTGGTGTGACGCGACGCGCCCAACGAGCAGCAGGGAGCCCGAAGAGCCTGCCAGGCTGACGAGAGGGACCAGCAGGGTGAGAGCGG
>JAYVOO010000525.1:0-3711 GCA_043757905.1 Oligoflexia bacterium | reverse complement strand
GCGCTGAGCGGTATTCGATACCCTGGAACGCAACCCTGCGGGACTTCGACGAGGCCTACACGGCCAAGGCCGGGGGCTTCAAGGACCGCGAGGATTACTACAAAACTTGCTCGACTCAGAAGCTCATCTGGAAGATCCGCACTCCGACGCTTCTCATCACTGCCAAGGACGACCCGTTCGTCGGATTCGACGCCTACAAGAATGCCCAGCTTTCGCCTTTCGTTGAGTTGCACGCGGAAGAGTCGGGGGGACATATCGGCTACCTGACACGGGACAAAACGCCTCTCGGAAGCCACCGTTGGCTCGACTACGCCCTCCACGAATGTATTCCGGCACTCCTGGCTTGACGGTTTCGTTTTTGCTCTCATATTGAAGTTATGGCACTCAAGCTCACGACCAGTACCCAGGAAGCGCTCCAACAGGCCCAGAACGAAGCGATTCGCCGTGAGCATCAGGAGCTCCAGCCGGAGCATGTCTTGTACGCACTGCTGGAGTCAGATACGCCCGAGTCGGCGATCGTGCCGAACGTGCTGCAGCTTGCGAACGTCAATCTTCCCGCGCTTAAAAAGCGTGTCGCTGAGTTGATCGCTCGCTTTCCCAGGGTTTCCGGCGGCAACGGGCAGGTGCATGGTTCGCCGTCGTTCAGCCGCCTGATGGTTCTGGCCGAGGACGAAGCAAAAAAACTGAAAGACGAGTACGTCTCCGGTGAGCATATTCTTCTCGCCCTCTTTCACTCGCAGCTCGCGAAGTCCGAGCTCGCGCGCGCGCTCACGGAAAGCGGGTTGAGTCTCGCGGCCTTGAAGGAGGCGGTCGGGAAGGTGCGCGGTGGCTCGCGCATCCAAGACGAGGAGCCCGAAGCGAAGATGCGTGCGCTCGAAAAATACTGCCGAAACCTGAACGAGCTCGTCGCCAAGCAGAAACTCGATCCTGTGATCGGCCGTGACGAGGAGATCCGCCGCGTGATCCAGGTGCTTTCGCGCCGGACGAAGAACAACCCAGTGCTGATTGGCGAGCCCGGCGTGGGCAAGACCGCGATCGTCGAAGGCCTCGCACAGCGCATCGTCCACGGTGACGTGCCTGAAGGTTTGAAGTCCAAGCGCGTGCTCGTGCTCGATCTCGGCGCCTTGATCGCGGGCGCCAAATTCCGGGGTGAGTTCGAGGAGCGCCTGAAGTCAGTCTTGAAGGAAGTGACCGCGGCCGAAGGGGAGGTCATCCTATTCATCGACGAGCTTCACACGCTGGTTGGAGCGGGCGCGGCAGAAGGCTCGATGGACGCCTCCAATATGCTTAAGCCGGCGCTCGCCCGAGGTGAGCTGCGCTGTGTTGGCGCTACGACCCTGAACGAATACCGCAAGCACATCGAGAAGGACGCAGCCCTAGAACGGCGCTTTCAGCCTGTCTTTGTGAAGGAGCCTTCGGTCGAAGACACGATCTCGATCCTGCGCGGTCTGCGCGAGCGCTATGAAGTCCATCACGGAGTGGCGATCCGCGACTCGGCGCTGGTTGCGGCGGCCACGCTTTCCAACCGCTACATCTCGGATCGCTTCCTACCCGACAAGGCGATCGACCTCGTCGACGAAGCCTCGTCAAAGCTCAAGATGGAAATCGATTCGCGACCTGAGGCGATCGACGTCTATGAACGCAAGATCCTCCGCCTTGAAGTCGAGCGCGAGGCCCTAAAGCGTGAGAAGGACGCCGCTTCCCAGAAGCGCTTGAAGGCGCTTGAAAGCGAGCTGGGCGACCTCAAGGCCTCTAACTCCGAGCTCAAAGCGCGTTGGGAGAATGAGAAGAAGGGCGTGAACGAGGTCAAAGAGCTACGGGAGCAGCTCGAGAAGGTCCGCCTGGATTCCGAAGCAGCCGAGCGCCGCGGCGATCTCGCGCTGGCCGCCGAGCTCCGGTACGGGAAGCTTCTCTCAATTCAGAAGGAGCTCGAAAAGGCCAGCCCCACGGGCGAGGAAGGCGATGCCAAGCTCTTGCGCCAGGAGGTTACGGAGAACGATATCGCCGAAGTCGTTTCGCGCTGGACGGGCGTGCCCGTCGCCAAGATGCTCGAGGGTGAGCAGCAGAAACTTCTCAAGATGGAAGAGCGCCTCGCTGACCGCGTGATCGGTCAGGACAAGGCGATCGAAGCGGTCGCGAACGCCGTTCGCCGATCCCGGATCGGCCTCTCCGAGCGCAACCGTCCCGTAGGCTCGTTCATTTTTCTTGGCCCGACCGGTGTCGGCAAGACCGAGACAGCCAAGGCCCTTGCTTCGTTTCTCTTCGACGATGAGCACGCGATGGTTCGCCTGGATATGAGCGAGTACATGGAGAAACACTCCGTCTCGCGCCTGATCGGCTCGCCTCCCGGCTACGTGGGTTACGAAGAAGGCGGCGCGCTGACGGAGGCGGTGCGTAGGCGGCCTTACGCCGTGATCCTGCTCGATGAGATCGAGAAGGCCCATCCCGACGTCTTCAATGTCTTTCTTCAGATCCTGGATGATGGGCGCGCGACCGACGGTCAGGGACGCACCGTCGATTTCTCGAATTCCATCATCATCATGACTTCAAATCTCGGAAGCCAGGTCATCCTGGGCGAGAAGGACACCGTCAAACGCGACAAGCTGGTCATGGATCTCGTCAGGCTGCATTTCAAGCCTGAATTCCTGAACCGCATCGACGAGCTCGTCATCTTTTCGCATCTCGAGCGGAGCGAATTGACCAAGATCATCGCGATCTACCTGGGCAAGCTCAATCACCAGCTCAAGGAACGGGGACTCGAGCTCGAGTTTTCGCCCGCGGCGACTGAGCTGATCTGCGAGCGAGGCTATGACCGCGACTACGGGGCGCGCCCGATGAAGCGCGTCTTCCAGCGGGAGATCCAGAACCCGCTCGCCATCGAGATCCTGTCGGGCAAATACGCTCCGGGCATGAAGATCCTGGTGGACGTGTCGGAAGGGGAGCTGCGCTTCCAGGGCGCTTTGGGCAAGCTAAACTCCAACTGACTAGGTCCAGAAGGACCCTTCTAGCTGGACTAAACCGCGCGAATAAGCCGCGATTTCAGGTATTTGGGTATAGCCTAAATCCTGAGTTGTCTCCTCTACATTACGGTTTACAATAGAGTTATGTAATATCTCGTCATTTTCCGGGTCGTTTCCGGAAGAGGGGGTATCTCTCCAGCAACTTTTGAAAGCGGGCGCCAGCCGTCCCACAGCAATCTTGATGGAGGAGAGGAGCAAAATGGAGATTACAGAAGTTAAAGTATTTCCTGTCGACGAAGAGAAGCTCAAGGCCTACATCACGATCGTTCTCGACAACTGCTTCGTGGTACGCGACCTCAAAATCATCAGCGGCACCGCCGGTTTATTCGTGGCGATGCCGAGCAAGCGGCGTAAGGACGGTTCTTTCAAGGACATCGCCCATCCCCTGAACCAGGGCACCCGCGCTACGATGGAAAAGCGTATCCTCGACGCCTATTTGGCCGAGATCAAGAAGGGGCCCGTAGTCGCCCAAAGCGCCGACGAAGCCGACCGCAGCTCCTAAAAAAGGTGTCCGCCACCTTTTGGTAGCGAGATTGCGTCATAACTAGATTGCAGTTCATCCCGACAATGGCTAGGATCGCGAGCATAACCATTCGCAAGTGTGGTTGCATTCGTGTGTTGGGGTGTCGGCAAGTGGCTAAGCTAGCGGATTTTGATTCCGCCATTCCTAGGTTCGAATCCTAGCACCCCA
>JAYVOO010000524.1:0-3720 GCA_043757905.1 Oligoflexia bacterium | reverse complement strand
TAAAAGCCGCTTTTTCTGCGCTTTCAACGGTACCGGATGCCGAATGGGCGATCTTCTCGAAGCAACTTTCGATCAAGCGCATCCCCAAGGGTAAGCCTTGGATCGAGGCGGGAAAGTCCGGGGCCGAGATCGCGTTCGTCGTCTCCGGCCTACTGCGCGTATTCTATCTGCTGACGAACGGTACGGAGTTTATCCGGAGCTTTCGCCCAGACGGGCAGTTCTCAGCCTCTTATTCGGCAGCGCTTACGGGCTCGATGTCGGAATTCACGATCGAGGCGATCGAGCCGACGGAACTCATTGTTTTCCCCTACCTCGAGTTTGCGCGCGGGTTCGAGCGGCATGTCTGCTGGCAAGAGATCGGCCGCAAGATCAGCGAGAACCTCTATATTTCATTCCAGAAGCGAGAGTATGAGCTGCTCTGCCTGAGCGCCGAGGAGCGCTACCAGTGCTTCCGCGAGGACTTCAAACCCTTAGCCAACCGCCTCAATCAGGCGCATGTGGCGAGCTACTTGGGTATCACCCCCGTTTCACTCAGCCGACTCTTGGGTAAACAAAAGAAGAAGAAAAATTCTGGGAAGCGCTTCCCGACCTAAGTGGGCCCCCAGTCCGCCGAAATCCTGCTTCCTCTTGATCCATGCCCACCCGACCTCACACGAAGATCTGGGCGCGTGGAAACTTAATCGCGCGCCCAGCTCGCCGTCATGAAGCTCGCGTGGCTCCACGTGAGATCATCCGCACCCTGCATGTAACCGTTATCGCGGTTAAACTGCTCCGAAATCGAGTGATCAGCGCCCGCATGGAAACGAACGCGGGCCATAGCCTGATCGCCGGCGGCGCGCAGGCTGGCCGCCACGTCGTAGAATGCTGCGTCGTTCGAGGTCAACGTCTTGCCGGGTAGAAGTTTGAGAGCGGCAACGCCCGGAAGCGACTGGAAGAAGCCCATATTGATCGAGTTCACTTCGATCATTCCGCGCTGCAGGAAGCTCTTCGAGGATTTGTAGTAAAATTCGGCGAGCGCGTCGGTGAGAAGGAACCAAGGGTTGCCATCGCCCGACGAGTTGTAGCCGTTGTACTTGTCTTCCGGGTAGCGGCCGATGGCGACACCCATGGACTGACCCGAGTGATCGGTCTTGTTGCCGTTGACGCCGTAGATCTGCTGGAAGGTCGACTGCAGGCGATCCACCGTCGCGAGCACGCGGTCGTCAGTAATCGAGAAGAGTCCGTCAGTGCCTTCGGCATGGAGCGCCCCCAGGATCACGGAGCCGTCGAGGTTCGACCACTTGTAGTCGAGGCCGCCGACGCGGTTTTGGGTAGTACGGAAGTACTTGGCGGACGCATCCCAGAAGCCGTTTAGCGACTGGGTTAGGCTGTCGGCCTGGGCGGTGTAATAATCGCCAGCGGCGTGATCACCCAGGAGATGCGCCAATTCAGCGCCTTGTGCGAGCGCACGGCGCTGAACCATGCGCGTGTAGAAATGGTCGCCGCGGACTTCTTCCCAGAGGTCGAAGGACGAATCCTGCCAATGGTGGGCGACAAACTCGAGATCCGCCTTGATGACAGTCTCAGCTGGGATCGTGTTTTGGTACAGATGCTGGCGGACGAAGTCCTCGCGGCCCTGCGCGATGAGGATATGCGAAAGACGGATTAAGGTGATCGCGCGGATCGCGGGCCCGTCATTCTGGGGGCGGCCCCAGTCGTTGTTCCAAGCCGTGCCGTCCATGTTGAACTTCGGTTCGCCCAAGCCGGTGTCCGACGGATTGCCACTGCGATTCGGGGTGAGCTGGTTCTGGCGCGAGAATACGATGTAGTCGTTCAACATCTTGAAGTAGCCGAGCTGGTCGGCCTTGTTGGAGCTCTTTTCATAGAGGCTCGTCACGACGTTCATCACGAGGCCGGCGTCGCGGATCCAGTGGGAGAAGTAGGAAGCGAAAATGGGTGCAGCCGCTGAAACCGATCCGGGCGCGCCGCCCACAGGGGATACATTCGAAAGCAACTTGCTGCGGGATTGCTCGGCTTGATTGTGGACCCAGCTGTCCAGGGACTCGGCGCGCACGGGAGCGGCGACCAGAGTGACAAGACCGAAAATCGTAAGAAATTTAATAGATTGGGTACGCAGTAATGCGGAAGTTGAACGATTCATGGACGGATCCCCCCTTTGGAACTGGGGCCAAATAAACATCGGTCGCCTGGTATGGCAAGCGGCATTTACCCTTGGAACGTTCAAAGCGTTTCCAGTGAGGCCACTCGCACAAGCTTTACAATTAACGTGCCGCGTTGACTTGAGAAACCTTGGGCTAACCTTTGGTTGCGCCCATCGCGGGCTCGTCTTTGCGGTCAGCGAAGTCGTATTTTCTGAGCGCGTCTATGGCGGACTTGAAACCGCTCTTCACGATCTCCGCCATCCTGTTGGGGCTGAGGCTGAAGTGCTCGAGGAAAAACATCTGAGAGTCGGTAGAGCTCGGGTGGATATAGATCGAATCCACGTCCATCCGGTGGTGCAGTTCGCTCTCCATGATCTGGGATATTTTGCGCCGGTGCTCTTCAGGCACCCCATTCTCTTTGCAGTACTTCTCGACCGCATGGATGGCTTTGCGCTCAGATTGCTTCTGGTAGATGGCGCTATTGATCTTCTGTTCGATCAGAAGATAGATCGACTGGATTACGATGGCTGGCAGCCCATGCTCGGTGAGCGAGCCGATCTCCTTATAAAGGTGGTAGGGCTGATGCGTGTAGCTCGCGATCACGAGATCCGCGCCGGCGTCGACCGCGACGTGAGTGGAGAGCGTGTCGCGGATCTCGCCGTCGACGTAATAGATCATATTCCCGTTCTGGTGGGTGATCGGATAAGGCGCGAAGATCAGGGGCAGCGCAGTGCTCGCTGCGCAAGCGTCGGAGATGGCGACGTCGTTATCGTACTCGCAGGTCAAGTCGTGCGGTGGCGGCTGGTAGCTGTACTTGCCGAAGACCACTTTTCGCGAATGATTGAGTTGCGTACCCACGATGAAGAGGTCGGCGACGTAGTCCTGGAAGCGGTTTGAAGGCATGACCTCCTCGCGGAGGTACTGCTCGATCCCGCTCGTGGCGAAGATGCCCGTCGCCTTCAGCCACTTGAGCTGCATGAGCGCCTCGAAGTTGCCTTCGAGCAGCCCCATGAAGATCTTTCGGAAAATGGAGAGCTGGCCGATCTGCTCGCGCGCGAGGCCGGGCCGGAGCTTGAACATCTTCTGATACGTGAGCCGAGGCAGGATCTTGGGTGTGATGTCGGCCGGATCGACGGGTTCCGAGGGCTTTCGCGAGAGGAAGGAATTGAAGATATTGTCGAGCGAGTAGCCTGCGGCGAGGTAGCTCGTGATGATCGAGCCAGCGCTGGAGCCGACGTAAGTCGAGATTTCCATCGGAGCTGGAGGCCGGACGACTCCGGTCGCAGGCACGGTTCCACCGTAGAACTTAAAGCCTTGCTCCTGCAAGGCGAGGGCAACGCCTAAGTGAAACGCTCCGGCTTTGGCTCCTCCGCCACTACAGACGAGCGCGATCTTACGCTTGGGGCCAATTCGGATGCGCTCTGATTTTGACTGGCCAGTTTCCGCCATCATTCTTTCTCGGCCCGCCTTGAAAGCCGGCCTGGGCTTTAAAATCTCGGACCGGCCTAAGAAGGCCGGCCTGGGCTTTAAAATCTCGGACCGGCCTAAGAAGGCCGGCCTGGGCTTTAAAATCTCGGAC
>JAYVOO010000523.1:0-3730 GCA_043757905.1 Oligoflexia bacterium | reverse complement strand
CTGCCCGGCTGGTTCTGGCCGAGGACGAGCTGGAGGTGGAGGATATCGCCCGTGAGCGATGACTCAACGACCGCCTGGATCCGGCCGGAGGAGAGCGGCAATGTGGTCAGGCTGAGAGAGCTAAGTTTGACTTGGGCAGAAGCTAGGCCGGAGGCGCCAGAGTGGGATGAGTCCTGGGGCAGCGCGAGCTCGGCATCTCCCTCGGCGGAGAACGAGAAGTCCTGACTGGCGTCGGGCTCGCAGCGAAAATGAAACCGGGTTCCCATGGAAGACTGGGCCGGTAGAGGGTAGGCGAGGCCGTAAATGGCCGCACCGAGGACGAGCAAAGACTTCGAAAAGGACAACACTTGCGATTTCATCTTTTCTCCAACATACGTTCAACAAGTTCGCAAAAGATGGTGCTGGGTTACCTCTCTAGTTTAACAAAACAACGCATAGTGTCAAGATTTCTTGTCATTCCTCATCCTGGAATACAATTCAGGACGGGTCGGCGGTGACACCGCTCGGAGCCTTCGTTACACTGAATTCTTGGCAACGATCAAAACCTGCCTGACTCGAGCGGCATTTCTCGTGCTCCTGCTGATTCGCGTCTCACCGGCGTTCGGCGCGGCGCCCGAGCTCACGCCCGAGCGGGAGAGGATCCTCGAGTTGATCCTCGCTGACGGTACTTCACTGGCCGGCGCCCTGCTCTCTTATCAGGCTGGCACGACTTGGTATCTCCCCCTGAGCGAAACCAGCGAGGCGCTTGGGCTCGCGGTGCGGCTCGTCCGTCGTGCGAACGGCCAGCTCGAAGGGGCAGAAGGCTATATTTTGAGCGAGTCCCGGCGGTTCAACCTCGACCTCTCGCGATGCGAGACCCGGCAGAGCGGAAAGACGCACGCCTACTCCTGTTCGCAGGCCATTCCATTCGGGCAGGAAATCTATGTCGACAGCCGCGTGCTGAGCGAGTGGATCCCGGTGGATTTTAGCGTGGACAGTTTCAAGTCTCAGGCCGTCGCCTATCCGCGCGAGCCGCTGCCGCTCCAACTCCGGAAGCAGCGGGAGCGCGAGGCCGAGCGCCAACAGCGTTCGACCGGCGCGCGCGACCTGGGGTATCCGCGGCTCGAGTCCCGCGATTCGCTCCTGGAGGGCGTGACGATCGATCAGCAACTCGGCCTGCAGCGACAGCTGATTTCGGGCGAGCGATCGGACAAGCTCTCTTACGACACGTCGCTGGGTGGGCAACTGCTCGGGATGGACGCGTACTCGAATCTCCGCGGAGCGAACGGCGGGATCGAGCATTCCACCAACACCCTCTCGCGCAAGGACCCGGACGCCAGGCTTCTCGGAGTCCTTCATGCCCGTGAATACCAATTGATCGACGTGCAGTTTCCCTCGCTTTCGCTCGTTTCGCTGGGAGGTCTGCGGAAAGGCGTCTATCTCTCGAGTTATCCTCTTGATTACGCCAGCACGTTCTCGACACAGGAATTCCAGGGGCCGCTCCTGCCCGGGTGGGAAGTCGAGCTCTTTCAGAACGACATCCTTCTGGGCCGCCAGGTTCCCGATGCGAACGGCCGCTACGAATTCAAGGCGATCCCGCTCTATTATGGGAGAAACCAGTTCCGCCTGGCCTTTTACGGGCCATTCGGCCAGCGGCGTGACGAGTACTCCACCTTTCAGGTCGGTCCCGGCCAGCTGCCGGAAGGCACGCAGGCTTACCGTGCCGCCTTCGCGCTCAAGAACGGAGAGGTGACGACTCTCCTGCAGACGGACCGAAGCCTCTCACGGCATTTCACGCTCTCAGGCGCTTATTCGCGCGTGAGCCTGCCATTCTCGTCCGCTCCGGATAATTTTGGGTATTTCGGAATGAATGCATTCGCCGACAGCGTTCTTTTTACAGGCTCGTTCGCCAGCCGGTTTGCGGGCGGGCGCGCCTACGAGGCGGCGGTCAGGCTGCCGGTTCGCCTGGTGACATTAGGTTTGAAGCTCGACGAGCTGAACGAATTCAAGAGCGAGGTCTTCAACTCCGGAACGGGTGAGACGCTCGTCCGACAGGTTCAGGCTGACGCGAACTTCGTGATCCCGACTTCGCCCGGGATCGGTACGTCGGTGGAAGCGATCCAGCACGAGTATCTCTCGTCGACGGAGCGGCTCCTGCGCGGGAGGCTCTCTTCGAATTTCGGCCCGTTCTACTGGAACAACGAGTTGACCTATTTCCTCGCGTCCGAGAATCCCGTGCGCGGGATGTTCGACGTGAGCTGGGTCTCCGATGAGAATCGTCTGCGTTCGGGGCTCGGTTACGATTCAATCGGCTTTCCTCTGGCCGAGGCGGAGTTTCAGGGGCGCTTTCTCAAGGTGCTTTCGGTGACCACGATGCTGAGGAGGGAGTTTCGAGAGAACTTCACCCAATATTCCGCCAACGCATCCCGGCTTTTTCGCGGCTTCACGGCTGGCCTGAACGCGACGGTGAATTCCAGAAGCGAATACACGCTGGGCGCGCTTGTCACGCTGACGCTCGCGCCGGATCGTTTCGCGGGTACTGTTCATGCCGAGGCGGATCCGGCCGCGACTTTGGGCGCGGCTTCCGTTCGAGTCTTCCAGGACGATCGTCCAGCCCCGGGAATGGTCCTGCTCGTGAACGAACGCGACGAGAAGATCATGACGGACGAGCGGGGATTCGCTTATCTCGGCAGGCTTCAGCCCTATCTTCCTTATGATGTTTCGATCTCGGCGCAGTCCTTCCAAGACCCGCTCGTCCGACCCGCCGTGCCGGGTTACCGCTTCACCCCGCGACCCGGCCACACGGATGAGATCCTCTTCCCGCTCGTCAGCGTGGGCCAGGTGGACGGCGTGGTCCAGGTTCAGGCGCCGAATGGCGTCGCGCAACCAGGCCGGCGGGTCCCGGTCGAGCTGGTGCAGGGGAGCGCGGCGGGGGAGCGGGTGGTGAAATCCTTCAAAACCGACTCCGAAGGCATTTACTGGATCGAGGACGTCGCGCCCGGCAATTATTTCCTCCGCGTCTCACCCGAGTACTTGCGTGAGAATCGCTTCGCTTCGGCTCCTGCGCGGCATTCGATTTTCATTCCCCACCTAGGCTCTGTCGAAAGCGGCCGGGACTTTCGCCTCGCGCATTGAGTTTCTCCCGAAGCTGCCTCATTCTTAAAGCTTCGATGCGAATCCAGATCAGATCCACCGTCGCACTCTCGCTGCTCTTGCTCTCGCTCTCGCCTGCCGCTCACGCGAGCAAGGCGCTCTCCGTCTGCGCGATCTCGAACCTGCAATTCGGCCGCATCATCCAGGGAGACCTGGCCAGAGTAGTCTCTGCGGGCGGGGGCGACACACCGGAGAACGCAAGTTTTCAGGTAACGGGCGAAGCAGACCGGGCATACGCGATCATACTGCCGGTTGGAGCCCTGCTTTTCGCCCCGGGCGGGATCCTCAATGTCACGCATTTCCAATCATTCCCGCCGGCTGGAGCGAACGGACTGATCATGCCGGACGGAATGCAGAATCTATTTGTCGGCGCGACGCTCCAGGCGGTACCCATGAATCAAGCCGCTGGAACTTACACGGGTGCTTTTTTAGTCACCGTAGTTTATTAAATACGTCGTATGTAGAAAAATTCATGCAGACGAGACACATCTCAACTTTAGTTGATTAACCCACTCAAGCATTTTAGTTACTCACCGATAGGATAGGGGTAAGCGGAGCTACTTAAGGTTCCGCGTCATTTCATTCAAAATCGGAGAAC
>JAYVOO010000522.1:0-3733 GCA_043757905.1 Oligoflexia bacterium | reverse complement strand
GACTGGCTTCCTCGCAAAGACGCGCAAGCATCGTCGCCACGCCGTAGACGGCATTGACGGGTTCACCCTTGCGGGTCGTGAGCGAACGGATCGCGAAGAATGCGCGGAAAATGAAAGCGCTGATGTCCACCAGGTACAGGGTCTGGGATGGGTCACCCAGGCGATCGAGGCTCATGGACCCGGCATATCACCCTGCTGAAGCAAGTTTCATCAGATAAATCAGCGAAATACAGACCATGACGCGCAGCAAGGTCTTTGCTTGTTTTTAGATGCTTTGCGTCGTATGGTCCCCACCACGAAAGGCGCGCGAAAATTCCCGCGGCAAATCCGCCGCGATCCTTCGAGCGATCGCTACCTGAATGAGAAATTCCAATTTCGTCCTGATCCTTGCTGCTGTTGCCTCCTTGAGCTCGGCTGCTCAAGCTGACTTTGTGAAAAGTGCCAGGCTGGTTTCTCACGCTCAGAGCGGCACCGTCGCTCCCCAGTGGCAGCATAGCGTGGACTGCACGATCGATCTCGCCCATGGCCGCGTTACCAAAGCGATCAAAACTTTCAAAAGCTCGAGCAAGCAGCAAGCAGCCGTCGAATGGACCAGCAAAGTCTTCAACGCTGAGCAGGCGAAAAACCTGATCCAGGGCGCGCAGCTCGGCAAGCAAGTGCACAAGCTGATCCCTATCGGCGGCGCGAGCCGTTCGGCCACCGCTGAATACATCAATCCCGCCGTCGCGGGCGGCAAGATCAGCCTGAATCTCTCCAGCCCAGCGCTCGAGAACACGTCGAAAGACTCGAAGCTTCTCGTCGAGTTCATCGACAAGAACTGCGAAGTCATTTTCGCTCAGTAAGCCTTTCCAAGCTGAACCACTTCTGTGTCACCCATCACGTCGCCCAACCGGTGGCCGTTGCCGACACTTAACATCAAGTAGACTTCCATCATCATCAGCGGCACGCCGAGAAGCACGAGGATGAGCCAGCCCCAAACCGGGATGATGGAGAAAAAGGTCACGACCCCGACTGGTGCGTTCCGCAGTAACGATTCGCGGATCTGTGCGGGCCGCTGGCTCGAGAGATGGCGCACTTGAAGTCCCATGATCTTCTTGCCCAGGCTTTGCCCACGGAACGGGCCGAAGTTCATTCCATCCGAAGCCATGCTGTAAAAAAAGCCCAGAATCGGGCCCGCTGGATACGTCACCACCGCCGCGAGCAGCATCATCAGCATCAAGTCGATCATCTTGGCGATCACTCGGTGACTGACTCGGGCGCGTGAGGATAGGGGCGTGGAGCCACCATGCGTTAAACTTTTGTCCGGATTGGCTCTTGCGGGCGAAGGGTTTCCCATTTATTTAGGAAGGTACGAAAGAGAGAAGCAATGGCGCAATCCAAAAATGTGAACACCGCAAGTGATTCCAACTTTGACACAGACGTCCTGAAGTCCACGGAGCTCGTCGTGGTCGATTTCTGGGCGGAATGGTGCGGCCCCTGCCGTCTTCTTGGCCCTACGATTGAGGCTCTCGCGGACGATTATCAGGGCAAGATCAAAGTCTTCAAGATGAACGTCGATGAGAATCCGGCGACTCCAACGCGCTTTCATATCCGCGGGATCCCAACCGTCATCTTCTTCAAGAACGGCGAACTGGTTGATCAGCTCGTAGGCAACCATCCGAAAGACACGATCGCGCAGACGATCCAAAAGCACCTGTAAGCTTGTACGACGCCCTTGCAGTTTGACGCAATGCGTGATAACTAGGCCTGCTATGGCTCACTTTTCTCGCTTGATTCAACTTGGGGTGGTTTTGCTAGTTCCGCTGCTGGCCCTCTTCGAACCCCGGTCGCATGCCGAAAGTTTTTCTGAATTCAACGTCGAGCAGAGCTCGAAGTTTCACCTGAAGGAAGTTCCGTTTGGACTCAACCTGCTTTTCGCGGGCAGCTACCCCGTGCCGAGCCTGCCTCAGGAAGTCGTCCTTCTGATCCACGGGATCAACGAAGAAGGCGACACCTGGAACGAAGTGCTTCCGACACTTCTTCGAAGCAATCCGAAGCGCCGAGTTTTCCTCTACCATTGGAATAACTGGACGCCCATTCACCTGATCGAGGGCCGAATCGGCCAAGCGCTGAACGACTTGATCAGGCAGTACGGGGGCCAGGCCAAGCAGATCACCGTGATCGCGCACAGCGCAGGAGGGGTGCTTCTGCTCAAAAGCCTATGCCATGTTCCCGGCGATTCGGCATGCGTTTACAAGCCTGACCACTTGGGAAAAACTACCCTCAGTTTTCATACTGTGGCCTCCCCACTGGGCGGTCTGGGATATGGCTTCGGAGCGAAATTTGCCGGGCTTTTCGCTGGCGCGGTTTTCGGTCTTTTAGGCCAGGATCTGACCTACGGCGAGACTCTCCGCTCGGGTTCCCTCAAGATTTGGTACACCTTGCCGGAGAATGATTCCTTCGCGAAAGTGAGCGCCACGAAAGACAACCGGTTTCCCCAGTTCGAAAGCACACCCCTCCATTACACGGCAGCGGCCCTACCCAAGGAAAGTCACGTAAGCGCCGTTTCAGCGGTCCTATCACGACTTTTCGGGATTTAAGCCAACAGCCGGCACTCCTTGCCGATTCTGAAGCAAAGAAGTTGACCACCCCCTAACTTCCGGTATCCTTAAAGTTAAGAAAGAGCATTGATTCATCAGGTTAGCGCAAGCGGTCATGGAAAAAGACCCAAACCGATGAAAGACAGCGGTGCCGAAGGCATCCGCAACCGCCCAGGAGCCGAGGCCGCAAAGCGGCCGGAGCTCTAGGCGTTTATAAAGGAGCTAGGCTCATGGAACCCACCGCCGTCGTCGCCAACACCAACGTACTCCAGAACCTCGTGAACGCCTTCCAGCAAGGTGGCTACGCGATGGTCTTCATCGCCGCGACGCTCGCCATCTCGGTGGCCTTCGCTCTCGAGCGCTTTATCCGCCTCTTTCTCCAGTACAACGTGGACGGTGCCTCCTTCATGTTCGAAGTGCAGAAGTACATCCTTGCCAACGACGTGGACGGGGCGATCCGCCTCTGTAACGGGGCGGGCCGTGCGGTACTCCCTAAAGTGATCAAAGCCGGCCTCCAACGCGCAGCCCGCGAAGACGAGCAGATTCAGAACGCGATCGACGCCGCTTCGCTTGAGTCCATCCCGAAACTCGAGCGTCGGCTCCCCTACCTTGCCTTGATCGCCAACATCGCAACCCTGCTCGGCTTGCTCGGCACGATCACCGGTCTGATCAAGTCCTTCGCCGCCATTGCGGTGGCCGACCCGGCCCAGCGCCAGACGATTCTTTCGGCCGGTATTTCGGAAGCCATGAACGCGACCGCCTTCGGTCTCGTCACCGCCATCTTCACGATGGTCGTGCACTCGATTCTCTCTTCCAAGGCTCAGAAGATCCTGGAAGAGATCGATGAGTTCGGCGTGAAGCTCCTGGATCTGCTCTCGGCTCGCAAGTACCGCCAGCCTGGCAGCACCGGGTAACAAACCCCGATGCTCAAGCGCCCCAGCTCCCGCAGAAAGTCCAAGAACGCGCAGGTTCAGCTGAATCTGGTGCCGATCCTGGACGCGATGGTGACCTTGATCGGCTTCCTGCTCTTCACGATGAGTTTTCTTTCGCTGGTCTCGATCGAAACGCCCTTCCCGACCGCAAGTCCCGAAATGAACCAGAAGAAGCTGAAGGAAAAGCCGCTTCAGCTCACGGTCTCGCTTCGCGAAAAAGAT
>JAYVOO010000521.1:0-14099 GCA_043757905.1 Oligoflexia bacterium | reverse complement strand
ATGAGTTACCAAGTAGGGATGTGTGTTCGAATACCGATGGATTTCTCGAGGGTACAGGGACTCTTTTTGGCCTGGAGAGTATAGAAATCTCTCATACTGAGTGTGTACATCGAGGAGACAAGCAGTGTCGAATACAGGGTAAATATATTGCGAAGGCGTTCTGGAAACGAAAGCTTCTGACCGGCGTATTCGCAATCGCCACAGTCATTGGTTTTCACGCAGCGCTTTCAGCGGGGTCAAATTATTTTTCTTCCAGCAAACAGATCAATATAGGCCTTTCTGTAGCTTCGTACTTCCTATTTTTAGCAGCGCTCTTCTTTGCGTCAAAGTTTCTGAGCCTCGCAAAATATACTCAGGCGTTTAACGAACAAAGCAGAAATAAGTCCTCTGAGTTGTTCCAGAACTACGTAAAGTTAAATCGAAGATATCAAGAGGCGAATCTGCTAAGGGATCTAGCGACCAATCTGTCGAAGTCCAGCAGCACGACTGAAGTTGTGAAGCAGTGCCTTAGTGAACTTGATCGACGCTTCGACTTTTCACGGGCTTTCATAATGCTGTTATCAAGCGATAGAAAACGCCTATATACGGCTGCCGCGACCGGATCTTTAGTGGGAATTGAGAAGATTTATGGACTGAATCTTCAGTTTCCGCCAGTTGCGAACAATCCGCAAATTTTTGCGAATATACTAGTTTCTGGAAAATTAGCTTCGATCTTCGATGTTGAAATCTACGCGAAGAGCCTAAAACCAGAAAACCAACAACTTATTCGAGACTTCAACGTTAACTCTCTAATTGTGGCGCCAATTTCTGACGAGTCTTCGAGGTACGGACTACTCGTCATCGGTGCTATCGGTGATGAAACGCGCCTTTCTGAGGAGGACCAGCACCTAATTGAGAATGTCGCAAGGCTTCTAACCTTAGCCTTTCAGAATGCTGGTAATTTCGAGAAGGAAAGAAACCTGAGAACGCTTTTTCAAAAGTATGTTCCGGCGATGGTGTTAGGTGAATTGGGAGCGGATAACAATAACGTCGCTCTGTTTGCTCCGAAATCTAGCTATGTAACGTCTATATTCGTTGACCTGAGGGATTTTACCTCTCGTTGTGAGCGACTAAAGCCAGAACAAATTGTCGACTTAATCAACGTATATACAGACTTTGTCACTGAACGGATCGCTGGATCCGGAGGGATGGTCGACAAGCTTGTTGGCGATGGAATCAATTCTTTCTTTGTAACTGATACACATAGTCGCACTGGCCACGCAAGAGCAGCTATCGTTGCGGCTATGAGGATCCTCTCAGATCTTCATATTCTAAACTCAATCTTTGTCGCAAAAGGCTATGGGGTTGCGAGCGTGGGCGTTGGGGTGCACACGGGTTGGGCCACGGTCGGTAACATGGGCTGTGACAGAAAACTCGATTTTACAGCCGTTGGTGACACGGTAAACACGGCATCCCGCTTACAAGATTTAACTAAACGCTATGGAAGTCCGGACATTTCAAAGTCAGAAGGAAGCATGATTTTGAGTGAATCCACATTTAAAAGAGCAATGTTTCAGATCTCTGCAGAGAATCTCGGCCTCGTTGAGATCAGAGGTAAACAGAAGACGGAACAACTCTACCGAGTTACGACTGAAGATGCGGTAAGGTGGCTGCAATCGATAAGTTGTCTCTCAGAGCCGTGTGAGAAAACACTCGCGAAAGCTGAGCTCGAAGTAAGGAATTACCTCCGAAAAAAGCGCAGGACGGCTAGAT
Organism: Oligoflexia bacterium; assembly: GCA_043757905.1. GTDB lineage: Bacteria > Bdellovibrionota > UBA1018 > UBA1018 > UBA1018 > JAYVOO01. Next base: position 12,347 of record JAYVOO010000521.1, on the reverse strand, counting down.
CTGAGCGTCGTACCACAGATCGTTCCCTACCCAGCTGGAAGGCACCGCAAAAGGCATCATAGAGGACATTAAGAACGTCAAATTAATGTCTCTATCGACCTTGAAATTTGCTGTGATAGAATTACTTCGATGTTTAGAACAGAGCATATGAGATATATTCCTGCCTCCTTCGCCGCTACATGGGTCGGGATCGGCTCATTGGTGTCCTGCGCCACCCTCCAACCCACGCCAACCACCCTCGCCGCCAACTCCCGCCCGGTGAACCGCTCCCCCGCCATGTCCGACTCGGTCGGCGAGAAGATCTGGCTGACGGGCATCAAGCATCAGGCCGAAGTTAAATACTCCGAGGCGACCGCGGTCAAAACGCTCGACTCTCTAGCGGGCAACTCTTGGACAAAGATCTCGAACATCACGGACGAAGGCATCGAGCATTCCGACAGCGGCCTTCGCAACGACGAGAACGCGCAGATCACCCTTGTTTTCGACGGCACCCCGCTGATCGCGAAGATCGATGACAAGAATTCCAGCGGGGGCGCGAAGATCGCCGACGACGGTAGTGCAGAGTTCAAGGTCGGCGACTCCGCCTACTCTTGTCGCTTCCTGAGCCGCACGCCTCCGACCCTCATCTGCAAGGTCGACCGCGGCGTGCTCGGCGACAAGTTCGAGGTCTTTCAGCGCAAGACGTTCCTTCAGAAGTAGCCCGTCATGAAGGGCAAACGCCGCGTACTGATCTTCCGGCACGGCGAAACCGATTGGAACGTCCAGGAGCGCTTTCAAGGCCATATGGACATCCCTTTGAACGATCAGGGGCGCAACCAGGCGCGCGAACTCGCGCCGAAGCTCACTCACCTTCAGCTCGAAGCGATTCTTGCGAGCGACCTCTCGCGCGCCTACGAGACCGGCAAGATCGTTGCCGACGCGCTTCAGATTCCCATCTTTCAAGACGCCGACCTCCGCGAAGCGCATCTCGGGGAAGCCCAAGGACTCACGCGCCCCGAGATCGAGTTCAAGTTCGGCCTCGAGCTCGCCACCAAGTGGCGCTCTTGGAAAGCCGTGGACGCGGACATCTCCTACCCGGGCGGCGAGACGGGCGAAGCAATTCGCACGCGCGCTTTCCAGGCAATGGAGCGTTTCCTGAAGGCTCAACCCTTCCAATCCATCGGCGTCGCAAGCCACGGCGGCGTGATCCGCCGGGTGATGCAGTATCTCCTGCCCAAGCATGCGGGTCCGGTGCCGATTCCGAACGGCGTCCATTACGAGCTGCATTTCGATCCGGAGTCAGGCGAATGGGCGACGACCTTCGAAATTCCACGCGCTCATTAATTTATACTGTCCTGTCGGAATTTCGGGCGGAACGTACTAAAACAAATTATCAACCCGGGCCACAACGTCGAAGCCTGGTCCGACGTCTGCAGTGGTCCAGCTTCATGAGTATCGACTTAGCCAAAATCATGAGCGCCACAATTGAAAGCCGCATCCTGTTGATCCGTGGCCAAAGGGTCATTCTGGATGCAGATCTGGCCGAGTTATACGATGTAGAAACGAAAGCATTGAATCAGGCCGTTCGACGGAACGAGGACCGATTCCCTTCTGATTTTCGCTTTAGACTGACTGAGCAGGAGAGGAAGGAGGTGGTCACAATCTGTGACCACCTCGAGAACCTAAAGTTTTCCCCGAGCCTACCTCATGCATTTACCGAACATGGGGCGATCATGGCAGCCTGCGTGCTGAATTCACCTAGCGCGGTTCAGGCCAGCGTCTATGTTGTACGAGTTTTCATCAAACTCCGACGCCTTCTGACGGAGAACCGAGAGCTCGCTGAGAAAATGCATCGAATCGAACAGAAACTGGAGAACCACAGTCAAGTCATTCGCTCGATGTCTTTGACACTGCGGGAGCCGACCGAACCCACTCTTCCTCGAAAGAGAGGACGAATCGGACTCTAGATTTGCTTACGGCTGCGCCGGCACAACAGTCGCGACCCGCTCGAGCGACTCATAACCATTGGTCTGGCCGTGCGCGAACTTCTTCCCGCCCGTCTTGCGAATGCGAAACGCGAAGAGATTGCCGGCGTGCGAGAGAAAGTAAATGCGGCGGTGAGCCGGGTCGTAGGCGGGCGAGCCGGCAAAACCGCTGTCGTTGCCGACATTGTAGCGGTAAAGGCCCTTGCCCGTTTCCTTGTCGAGCACGTAGACGTACTGGAAGCTTGAGCCGACGATGACATATTTGTCCGTCAATACAAGTTGGGTCGGCGTACCGTGGTCCAACTCGAACTTCCAGAGAACCTTGGCGTTGGACTTCTGAAGCGCGTAGATCGTGCCGTCGGAGGACGGGAGGAATAGCTTTGCGCCGTCGACTGCGACGTCCTTGCTGCCACCGGCATCGAAGCGCCAGATGATCTCGCCATTCTTTCGCTTCAGCGCGTAAAGCGCGCCGTCATAAGAGGGCTGATAGATGACGTCGTTCTCGAGCACTGGATGCGCATCGACGTCGGTGAACTTGATGCCCTGGTGAAGCTTGCGCTCCCACTTGAGTTGGCCGTCTTCGGCCGAGAGGGTGACAAGAAAACCGTCGCTCAAACCCGCAAGCACTTCTGTGCCGTCGACGAGCGGCGAAGACGCGCCATAGATCGTCGCGCTGGGCGCCGAACGCCTGCGGTAGTGCCAAAGCCATTTGCCAGTACCCGCATCAAAAGCGTAGACGGTATCGTCGGACGTCGTCACGAACACGCGGCCATTGCTGATTGTGGGGCGAGAGATGACAGGATTGCGAATGTCGTAACGCCAGTTGACCCGGCCATCGTCAAGCGCGACTGAGTACAGGAATCCATCGCCAGCGCCGAAATAGGCATTGCCGTTGCTCACCGCGAGCTCGCTGCCAACGCCGCCCTTGATGGGAAGAACCCAGCGCTGCTGATTGAGCAGTGGATAAAGGGAGATCAAACCGATGCTTTGGTTGCCGAAAATTAGAGCGTTGTCGACCAGAACGGGGTTGGAATATTCCGTCCCGCGGTCGCCAGCATCAAAAGGACCATGGGTGGGTAGCGTCCAGTCGCGCACCATGACCTTCGGGTCGTCCCGAAGTTCACGGTGGACATTGCGTCCGGAACAGCCGCTCATGACCGAGGCGATCGCGACGCCCAAGCTCACGAACGAGATGAGAAGCACCTTCCCGAGTCCGCTGTCGGAACCGGTATTCAGTTGGACGTTACTCCAGCCGGGATTTAAAAATTTCTGCGTATTTTGCATAATTCGAGTTGGGAAGCTGGGAGATGACCTGATCGTAGGTCGCCTTCGCCTGATTCGCGTCCTTTTGAAGCTCGAGAACCCGTGCCTTGGCCATCAGTAGGTCGCCCTTCAAGCCGGCTTCGCCGAGATTGAGCGCTTTGTCGTAAGCATCTTGGGCTTCTTTGAGCTGGCCTGCGTTCTCATGGGAATAGCCGATCGAGGAAAGCGCCAAAGACTTTTCGAAAGTCGAGGGGGCGACGGTAGCCGCGCGCTCGTATGAACCGAGCGCCTTTTCCGGAGAGCCGTGATTGTAGTACAGTCCACCCACTGCCATCTCGGCATCGAAAGCGGAACGAGTGCCTGAGAAATCAGCCGCAACTGCGCGGAACTTCTTCAAAGCTTCGGGAAACTTCGCGTCCACGTCAAGCTTCAAGAAGCTGGGGTCCGCTTCGGGCGCAGGAGGTGTCTTCGCTTTCTTTGGATCGGCGGCAGTCGGGGCCGGCGTGGCGGGCAGGAGCGCCTTCATCTCGGTTTCGAGAGCCTTCTCGGCAAGAAAGAGAGCGTTACGGCCGGCGTCGGCTTTCGCGCCTCGGCTGCTCATGAGAATGCTGAAACCAGCGACGGCGGCTAGCAAAACGACAAGTACAATCACGATTTGCCGCGAATTCTTCAGGATTGAGCCAAAGCCTTCTGATGCCGTATTCCCCTGCTCGAGCGTCGTTGCCATATCCTTTGACGTTTAGAAGAGTCCATCAGGGTTGTCAAAAAGAAAGGGCGCAGTTACTCTAAAAGAAAGGACTTTTACATGCTCTTGCGGCGCACAAAATTTCTTAGAATCTTCTTCACGGGCGCACTCATCATCCTGAGTTTTTCCGTCGGAGCGAACGCTTTCGCGCGCGAACTGCAGGGTCGGATCGGCCTGGGATACAACGCCGAGTTCAAGAACTTCAGCTACACCAATGGCGTGCCGGCCATTAGTATCAAATACGGTTTGACGCGGGACCTCGCTATCGAAGGCGTGTTCGGAACCTCCAGCCGCACTCCTTCCAATTCGGTCGCCGGCGCAAAGTTTTTCAAGAACGTCTTTTATGAGACCAATCTCAACTTTTACTTCATGCTCGGAGGCGCTGTGCTCTCGGCCAACGCAGTCTCGGGAGCGGAGTTCCTTTCGGGGTTCGGCGCGGAGTTTTTTATTCCCGGCGTGGAAAGCTTGAGCTTCTCCATGGAAACCGGTGCCTCGTTCGACAATCTGAGCGGCAGTTTCGCGCTTGAAACCCTCGGAGTGAGCTTCCTCAATGCCGGCATGCATTTCTATTTTTAGCAGGGCAACGCCCACGCTTCTCCCGCTCCTCCTAGTCCTGGTGTTCGCCGGAGCGCGGGTCGCACGGGCTGCGGACGCATCTGCGCCCACCGACCCGAATGCCGCGCCCCCGAAGGACAAGACCCAACAGTCGGAGGAAGAGGATTTCTCCCACACTCCGTTCACGCAATATGGCGAATTTAACGAAGAGGAAAACGAGGAAGAGGAGCTGCGCTTCCTGCAGTACGGCCGCTTTTTCGGGGTGAGCCTGGGCCTGGGTCTGGAAAGCTTAGACGGTGGCCGCGCGCAGCTCTGGCAGGGCGGTTTCCCAATGGTCGACTTCAAGGTCCATTACTGGTTCGATTTCAACTTGGCGCTCGATCTGGGCTTCTTCACCGCGAGCCACTATTTCGATACCGGCGTGCCAGCCCTGGGCGGCAAAACCGCTGTCTCCATCTTCCACGTCGGCCTCGACCTCAAATACTATTTCGACATCAAGGATATGGCGGCGCCGATCAGCTTCGCGAACCCGTACGTCATCATCGGTGCGGGCCAATTCTCGAAGACCGAGACGCCGGACAATCCGGCCAACCAGACTTCGTTCAACTCGTTCGGAGCAAGCCTTGGCGTGGGACTGGAGTTCGCGATCCGCCCCAAGAAGTCCTACTTCGAGATTGAGGCAAAAGCCCATTTCGTGAGCTTCCCGGACGACAACACCTCGAAGTACGAAAGCCTCGGGATCACGAACGGCCTTTCGGGGCGTCTCTACACCCTTTCAGGAAGCTTCCTCTTCACCTGGTAAAAAGGTGGTCCCCACCTTTTTTAGGCAGTCGCGCCGCGCTTCTTGGTGTTGCGCATTTCCGCTCGCATCTTGGCTTTTTGCGCGGGCTTGATCTTCATATGGTTCTTCGGCAGCGTCTTGCGCGCGGCTTCGACGAAACTTAGACGGACGGGACTTCCCATGAAGCCCCAGCGCTCGCGCATGGCATTGATCAGGTGGCGCTTCAGGCTGAAGCGGATCTTCTCGGGGTCGTTGACATGGCAGACGAAGGTCGGTGGATTCCTCCCTGCCTGGTGGCAGAGGAAGAATTTGGCGTTCGAGGGGTTGTGAACGGTCGCTTCCTCGATCACCCACTCCGTGAACTCACGGGTGCGGATCTTCACGCGCCGCTGGGTCATGATCTCAGTGATCAGTTCGCCCAGGCCGTCGAAGCCCTTGCCCTCTTTCGCGCTCAGGAAAAGGATCGGCGCGTACTTGAGATAAGCCATCTCGGCGCGGACCAGATCCGAAGCGTGCTCGCGCGTGAACTTCACGTTCTGGCGTTGGGTGTCCCACTTGTTGACGGCGAGGATCACGCCGCAACCAGCTTCCTCGATCAGGCTCGAGATCTTGGCGTCCTGGTCGATCACGCCCTCGTCGCCATCGAGCATCAGGATCGCGACATCGCAACGCTCGAGCGCCTTACGCGTCTGCACGACGGACAGAACTTCCACGCCTTGCTCGGTCTTGCCTTTGCGGCGGATCCCGGCCGTGTCGATGAAAATGAATTCCTTGCCGTCCAGCATGACCGACGAGTCGATCGCATCGACCGTGGTGCCCGCGATCGGGCTCACGATCATGCGGCTCTCCTGTAGGAGCGCGTTGATCAAGGTGCTCTTGCCTACGTTCGGGCGCCCAACGATCGCGATCCGAGGCGGATGCTCGCGGCGCCACTTGGCTTCAGCCTCCGCTTCGGCGGCCGCTTCGGCTTCGGTCGCGTCGGGAGCGTCGAGCGCTTCCGGTGAGTTCTCGTTGAACTCGGCGTCGGACATTTCCTCGACTTCCTCGTCGAGCGAGACTTCTTCGGCCAGCGCGGCCTGCTCGCCGGTCAGATCGAGATTCAAAGCCACGGCGATGGCTTCCTTCAGATCGTCCATCCCGCGGTCGTGCTCGGCCGAGACGGTGATCACGGGGTCTAGGCCCAGGCCGAAGAACTCGCCGATCAGGCCTTCGTGATTGTCATGATCAATCTTGTTGATCGCGGCAAGCACCGGAATGCGACCGGTAACTCCCGAACGATTGAGCTCCTGAAGCAGGTCTCGGTCGCCCGGAGTGACTCCTGTCTGGCCGTCGAAAAGGAAAATCGCGACGTCAGCGTCCGAAAGCGCGATACGGACCTGCTGGAGAATCTCGACGGTAAAACGTTCGCCGCCCACGCCTCCCGTGTCGATCAGCGTAACCGGCACCTGCCGGGCATGGATCCACCAGTCGGTAGACTCTTCCAGGCGGTCGCGCGTGACGCCCGGCATGTCGTGCACGAGCGCGCGGCGGCGGCCATAAAGTCGATTGAAGAGAGTGCTTTTGCCGACATTAGGACGGCCCAGGATCACGACACGAATCGGTTTCATTTCTTACGCCTCTCGGACTGGTAGCCGAAGCGCTTGAGAGCTTGCTCGTCCTTGGACCAATCCTTGGTGACTTTAACCTTTAGGCCCAGGAAAACGTGGGCGCCCATGAAGATCTCGACTTCCTTGCGCGCGGCCTGCCCGATCTCCTTGATCTTGACGCCGCCCTTGCCGATGACCATCCCCTTTTGCGAATCGCGTTCGACGTGGATCGTCGCTTCGATGCGGGGGGGCTTAGCGGCCTCTTCGAACTTGTCGATCTCGATCGCGCAGGAGTAAGGGATCTCGTCGCCCATCTGCAGGAAAAGCTGTTCGCGGATTTTTTCCGACACGAAGAAGCGCACCGGGCGATCCGAGAGCTGCTCCTGATCCGGATAGTAAAGCGGGCCTTCGGGAAGGAGCGTCCAGCTTTTCTCGACCAGCTCCTTGATGCCCTTCTTCTTCAGGGCGGAAATGTGCGTGTTCCATTGCACGTCGAGGCCCGCGTCAGTGAGCGCGCCCAAAACCGCGTTCGCCATGGCCGAAGCTTGCGCACGCGCTTCGACGCCCATCACGTCCACCTTGTTCAGAAGGAGAAAAACCGGCGCTCCGCAATGCTTGACGAGGTTGATGACCTCCAGCTCGTGCCGCAGGGCCGAGCGCGGATCGAGCACGTACCACACGACGTTCGGCGCCTCGAGCGCCTGCTTCGCCTCGCTGACCATGAATTCGTTGATCCCACCGTCCTTCGCCTTATGGATGCCCGGCGTGTCGACGAAGATCATCTGCCCTTGCTCTTCGGAGAGGATGCCGAGCACGCGCTCGCGCGTCGTCTGCGCTTTGGGAGTGACGATCGAGACGTCGCTTCCGAGGATGGAATTGAGAAGAGTGGACTTGCCGGCGTTTGGACGGCCGACGATTGCGACGAAACCTGATTTGATCATTTATGCCTTTGGTACTTCGGGCGGTGTATTGAACGCGGTGTTGGATTCGGTGCCGACGCTGATGATCGCGCTCTTGGCCGCGTTCTGTTCGGCTTCTTTCTTCGAGGGCCCTGACGCCTGGCCTAACGCCTGGCCATTCATGCGGACTTCGACTTCGAACGTCTTGGCGTGGTCCGGGCCCGAGGTGCCGAGCAGATGGTAGGTGGGAGTCACCTTCCACTTAGCCTGAACGATCTCCTGGAGCTGGGTTTTGTGATCATAGAAGGCCATGAGATCCTTCTCTTCGTCGAAGAGCGGTGCGATCAGATGGCGCACGACCGGATAGACCGCGTGAAAGCCGCCGTCGAGATAGATTCCGGCGATCAGCGCTTCAAGCGCGCTTGAGAGGATCGAGGGCTTCTGGTTTCCGCCTGTCTGGGATTCGCCTTTGCCCAGCCTCAGGCAGAGCTCGAGATGGATGCTTCGGGCAACTTCGGCCAGGGTCTTCTCGTTGACGACCGCGGCCCGCATCTTGGAGAGCTGACCTTCGTTGGCGTTCGGAAAAGACTCGAGGAGGATATCTGAAACCACAACATCCAGGATCGCGTCACCCAGAAACTCGAGGCGCTCATTGTCCCGAAGCGCGATGGGTTTCTCCGCCAGATACTCGTGCCCGTAGGAAGTGTGCGTCAGTGACTGGAGGAGAAGCCCTCGGTCACCGAAATTATAGCCCAGTCGCTGCTGGAGTCTTTCGAAAGGCATTTGGGTAAAACATCTCCGGATTTGGAGATGCGCAGGACTAAAAATGCAGACCTTCTGCACGCTTAAGCTTACGCACCTAAGCGTTGTATCTACAATACCCCATAAAAACTGTCAACTGAAAGCAGCCCACTTTAGGCTACCCGCGTAAGGCCCTCTAATCTAAACCGAACTTGCCATCCTGGGCACCCACCTTATAACACCGTTAAAGCTAACACAGCTAAACGGGGTGAACGCGTGATTCGATTTTTTTCTCGGTACCTGCCAACGACTCTGCTGATCCCCATCGCCATCTTGGCCGCGGGCCCAGTGCTCGCGGAACACGTGACTCTACTCCACACGAGCGATCTGCATTCTCATTATCGGCCCGATACCGACGAAGCGAAACTCGGTGGTTTGGCCCGTCTGAGGACCGCGATCGATCTCTTGCGAAAGAAGAATCCGCACACGCTGCTCGTGGACGGCGGAGACTGGTCCGAGGGTCAAATTTATTATACCGTTGGGACCGGCCGCGAGACGCTGAAGTTGATGGACTCGCTTTCCTACGATGCCGCGATCGTCGGCAACCACGACTGGCTGAACGGCCCGGACGCGCTTCTCCAATCCGCGCAGGAAGCCAAGCTTGGCATGGCGATGCTCGCCGCGAACATCTCGACCGACGCCTATCCGAAGCGCAAGGAATTCAATCAGCTCATCGTTCCTTACGTGATCAAGAAAGTCGGCGGCGTGAAGGTCGCCTTCATCGGCCTGGTTACCTGGGAGTTCATCTACGACCGCTGGCTCACTCCGATCAAGATCCTCTCGCCGTTCGATGTCGTCCGCGACCTAACCGAGATGCTCAAGTCGAAAGCCGACGCAATTGTCGTGATCTCGCACAACGGTCAGAAGCTGAACGAACAGATCCTCGCTAAGAATTCCGACGTGGACGTCGTGGTGGGAGCGCACGACCACAAGCTCTTGCTCCATCCGACCGAGGTCGCGCGCGCGGGCAAAGCGCCGTCCTGGCTGGTCGACGGCGGAAAGTGGGGCAAGTACCTGGGTAAAGTCGAGCTCGAAGTTCGACCGCGCGCCGAAGCCCTGGCCGCGGGAAAGCCGTCCGTGGAACTGCTTTCGTTCGAAGCACTTCCGATCGACGCACGCTACAGTGAGGACCTGGCCATCGCAAAAAAAGTGGACGCGATCGAAGCCCAGGTCACGCATGAGTTCGGCGATATCCATCACGATCACGTGGCCGACTCCGAGCTTCTCGTGCAGGACCGAGCGGGCGCCGAGTCGCTCCTGGGCAATCTTTCCGCCGATGCTTACGTCGAGGCCGCGCATGCGGACCTCTCGATCGAGAGCAACGGCTTCCTTTACAGCGAGTTGCATCCGGGCGCCATTCGAACCGCGGATCTATTCAATTCGAATCCGGGCGTTTTCAATCCGGTCACGCGCAAATCCTGGCCCGTGCGCGTGCTCCCGATGAGCGGAATCACACTGCAATGGCTCCTGGGACTGCTCTTCTCGTCTGACCAGGTGGCGGCGATGGGCAAGCTAAGCGCGTCCCATCTCGACGTGATCTACGGCTCGCTCTTCGGCGGGGGCGGGCCGCTCCCTGCGGCGAGCGCGCAGCCGTTCAACCCGTTCACTTTCTTTCAACCGCTTGCAGCCCCCGCATTTCCGAACGTGGTCTCGATCCGCGTGGACGGAAAGCCCCTGAACCTCTTTCGGATCTATAAAGTCGCGCTGAGCGGCGGCGCGTACTCCGCGGTCGAGTTCATCAACTCGTGGATTCCGGGCGCGGTGCCGACTTTCGGCGTCGAGGACACCGGGATCGAGAGCTGGCGCGCGGTGCTTGACCGCGTGAAGTCCCTGAAGAAAATACGCCTCGCCGACGTCTACGCGCCCGGCACGCGCCTTCAGAGGAAAGGCCCTTCCATCGGCCTCTTCAACGATGACATCTCGATGACGCCGCTTCAAGAGACAGCAGATGGCATTTGGGCGCGCGTGCGCGTTCGAGTGCGGAATTTCGGGCAGAGCGCTTCGACCGCCGGCAAGAGCTCGGTCGAACTCTTCTCGAACGTCGGCACCTACGACTCCGACGAGCTCACGAATATCCCAGGTCAGTCCATTGGCGCGGCCCAAACGACCGGCGCGATCCCCTCAGGCGGCGACGAGAGCCTGGAATGGGAAAAGGTCTTCATCCCGAAGAGCGCGCTCACTCCGCCCACCGGATCCAAGGCGATCACGTCTCTCGTCATTCGCATGGCAAGCGAAAGCGGCGAACTTACGACGGCAGCCTTTGAGGCGAGCAAGCACTGGCTTCGTTAAAGACGGGGCTCACTGAGATCAAAGTGCAATGCACGGAAACCTCACCCGCGGCCGCACGCACGACAAGCGCCCGAGGCTGAACGCGGACGAGCGCGCTTACGCCCGGCGCGACGGTCTCTTCGGGAACAAGCACGCGCAGATAGTTGGGCGTGTAACCCGAACGAAAGCCTTTTGGCCCTCCGCCGCGTTCGATCAAGACTTCGCTGAGCGCTCCGCCAGCAGCCAGCACCGCGGCGTAGCGTGCGTTCAACCGGGCGAGGCTCAGCTCATTCAAGCGTTTCGCGCGCAGTGTGCGCGTGCGCTCGGGCACCGCGCCCGGCAAGCGGGTCGCGGGAGTACCCTTGCGCTCGCTGTAAGGAAAGACGTGAAGTCTGCTCCACGGCAGCCGCTCGAGCAGCGCGTAGGCTCTCTCGAAATCCTCGTCGGACTCGCCGGGAAAACCGGTGATCATGTCCATGCCCACAAAAACCGCACCCGCCTGCGTGCGAAGCGCCGCGATTCGTTCCAGGCAACGGATGATTTCCGCAGTCCCATAGCGTCGTTTCATGAGTCTCAGAATTCGGTCGTTCGCGCTCTGAAGCGAAACGTGAAAATGGGGACAGAAGCGCGGCTCGCGCTCCATCAGAGCCAGGAGGCCGTCGGTAATTTCAGTCGGATCGAGCGAGCTCACTCGAAGGCGTTCGAGCTTCGTCTCGGCGAAGATCCGCTCGAACAGCGCCGTGAGTGGCAAGTCGGCAGATCCGCCCCCTTCTCGGTGAGACTCTTCGGGCAGGTCTGTTCCGTAGTGACCAATGTTGGTGCCGGTGATCACGACTTCGCGGATTCCAGCATCGACCAGCTTATGGATATGCGAAACTATCTGGGTGGCGTCCAGGCTTCGGCTCGGTCCACGGCCATACGGAATGATGCAATAGGTGCAGAAGGCGTTGCAACCTTCCTGGATCTTGAGGAACGCGCGCGTCGTCGCCGTGTCGCCTCGCAAATCCGCCGCCTCCGGCAAGGGAAACGATTGCCCCTCGCCAGAGCCCGGCCCCGGCCACTCTCGGTCCATCGGATGGCGTGAGAGGATTTCCGGGTAGCTCACTACGCCGCCCAAGACCTCGGCACGGATCGGGTTTCCGGCGCTCTCACCGTTTTCTTTCGCAGAGGATTCGAGTTTGGCGAGAATCAAATCCACAATGCGAGGCTTGTCCTGGTTGCCGACGACGTAATGGATTCCTTTCGAGGCGGCCATGCGCTCGGGGTCCACCTCGGCGGCGCACCCCGTGATCACAATCGCCGCGCCCGGGTTCTCGCGCGCCAAGCGCGAGGCAAGCTTGCGGCTTTGCAGATCCGCTTCGTCGGTGACCGTGCAACTGTTCACGATGCAGAGCTCGGACTGGCCCCCTGAATGGCCCCCCGAATAGTCCAATGTTGCCGCGCCCTCGCCAGCTTTCCAACCCCGCCGCTGCAACTCGGCCTCGA
>JAYVOO010000520.1:0-3776 GCA_043757905.1 Oligoflexia bacterium | reverse complement strand
CGCCGGTTCATCCTTCAGATCGAGCAGCCGGTCGATCACTTCGACGCGACCGCTGGAAAGTTCCACCAAAAGCTGGTGCTCTTCCATCGGGATTTCTCAGAGCCCATGGTGCTTCAGACCAGCGGCTACAGCATTTTCTCAGAAAAGCTCAGCCGCATCGCGGCAACCTACAAGACCAATCAGATCCAAGTCGAGCACCGTTATTTCTCGACGTCTTCACCTGAGCCCAAGGATTGGTCGAAGCTCACGGTGCGCCAGTCGGCCGAGGACTTCCACTTGATCGTCCAGACGTTTAAGGCGCTCTACGACAAGCGCTGGGTCAATACGGGCGCGAGCAAGGGCGGGATGACTTCGATCTTCCATCGCCGTTTTTTCCCACAGGATCTCGACGGGACCGTGGCCGACGTCGCGCCGCTCTCCTTCACGACCGATGATCCGCGCTATGTGACGTTCGTCGATCAGGTCGGTGGCGCCGAGTTCGCCGACTGCCGTGTCAAGCTTGAACTGCTGCAGGGGGCGCTCCTCGCGCGCCGCCAGGAGATGCTCACCACGTTCGACGGCACGTTCACCCAGTTAGGCGAAAAAGGCGTCGCGCTCGAGCATGCGGTCATTGAGATGCCATTTGCGTTTTGGCAGTACGGGAACCCGGAAGACGCGACTTTCGGCTGCTCGAAGGTCCCTGCGGCCAACGCACCCGTCTCCGAGTTGAAGGCCTTTCTCACGCAGATCAACGACCCGGCAGGCCTCGACGACACAGGCATCGCAGGTTTCCAGCCCTACTACTACCAGTCGGCGGCCGAGCTCGGTGCGCCCGCTTCGAAGCTGAACCATCTGCTCAATCTACTGCTCTTCCCCTACACGCTCGAGCAGTACTTGCCGAACCACACGCCGGTCGCATACACCGACGCCACGATGCAGGACATGAAAACATGGGTCGCTAACCAGTCCGACGGCATGATGTTCGTCTACGGCGAGTTCGATCCCTGGAGCGCGGGCGCTTACACCGATATCCATTCGGGCGTCGGAATCGACAACCATTGGTACCAGGTGCCCCGCTTCAATCACGGCTCTAATTTCACGAAACTTCCAGACCCGCTCAAGAAGGACTCGCTCGAGGTTCTCACGCGCTGGCTGAACAAGGCTCCTCAGGTCGTCGTGCATCCGCAAGGTCCCCAGTTCTCGGGCGCCGCGGAATCGCTGGAAGATGCCGAGCTTCGCTTCCTTCGGAAGCACCATGTCCACTGAATGGCGTTGAATGGTCTATAATCCGAAGGACTTCTTCTTCAAGCAGGCCAAGAAGGAAAATTACGCGGCTCGCTCGGTCTTCAAGCTCCAGGAGATCGACGAGAAGTTCCGGATTTTGAGACCCGGATACAAAGTGCTCGACCTGGGTGCCGCGCCCGGCTCCTGGTCGCAGTACTGCTCGCAAAAGGCCGGACCCAAGGGGCGAATCCTCGGAATCGACATCCAACCGATCAAGATCACGCTCCCGAACGCTCTCTTCGTGACGGCCGACATGCGCGATCTCAATCTTGGGGAGTTGATGGCTGCGCACGGCATTGAACCGCCCTTCGACGTCGTCCTCTCGGACATGGCTCCGAAGACGACGGGCATCCGCGTGACCGACGCCACCCGCTCCGTCGAGCTCTGCGAGTTGGCGCTCGAGACGGCCGAGCGATTTCTCCGTCCGCGTGGAAGTTTCGTCTGCAAGCTCTTTCACAGCGACGAGTTCGAGGGTTTCCGCGACAAGCTCCGAAAGCGCTTCGAAAAGGTCGAAGTGCTCAGGCCCAAGAGCACGCGCAAGGAGAGCAAAGAGATCTTCTTCATCGCTCAGAACTGGAAGGGCGCGCCCAAGGCCGCCGCGGGCCCAGAAACGTGAGCCTTTTCATCTTCTCAAATCTCGCTACGAGTCTGGACGGCAAGATCGCGACCGCCAGCCGCGAGTATTTCCCCCTGGGGAGCGAGAACGACCGCAAGCAGATGCAGGTCCTAAGAAAACGCTGCGACGCGCTTCTGATGGGCGCTTCCACCCTCAGGACTTTCCGCAGGCCCTGCGCGGTTCGCGCCTCCAAGATCAAGCTCCTGAACATCGTCGTCAGCCACCGGCTCGAAGGCGTCTCGCCGGACTGGCCCTTTTTCAAGAGCGACCGGATCGAGCGGCTCCTGATCGTCACCGGAGCGGTCCCCGAAGCCAAGCGCAAGCGTTTCGAGAAGACGTCCGCTCTCCTAGTTCTTTCTCCGTCCGAGCTGAAGTCCCGGGGAGGCCTAGCCCGCGCGATCGTACGCCGGCTCGAGGCAGACGGCCGGAAGCGGCTTTTGATCGAAGGCGGCGGGGGGATCATGTGGGACTTCGCGAGCCAGAACCTGATCGACGAATACCACGTGACTCTCACGCCGCGGATCGTGGGCGGCGGATCCGCGCCGACTCTAGTCGACGGGCCGGGCTTCGCACCTTCGGCGGTACTGGATCTCAAGCTCCACCGGTGCCGACGCTTCGGCAGCGAGCTCTTTCTCGTCTACCGAAAGAAGAGGTAGCGGGTAGCGCTACTTAGCGGACGATATAGCGGGAATCGGTTGGGCAAACCGGGCAGGCGGCAGCGATTTCCCGGGTGAAAGTCGCCCAGAGCTTGAAAGTGGTCTTGCGCACGCTGACGGTGAAGATGCTTATAACACTGACCGCCATTCCGAGCATCAGGACGTATTCGACTGTCGCCTGCCCGCTGTCATCGTCCTGGAGCCGTTGGAAGAGCTTTATCATCCACTCCATTATAAGGTAGAATCCACAGTCATGACAACCCAAGGGGCAAGTACGCGTAAGTCCGCGAGGAAAGTCTTTATTCCGGTGGCCGCGATCCTCCTCATGGTGGTCGCCGGGCTCCAGCTGATGAGAATGCGGGCCCACTCCAACGCCGGTCCAGGCTCTGAGGACATCCCCGAGGCGGTGGGTGAGTTGAAAGTCGGAAGCGTGATGCCCGACTTCGCGCTCCAGCAATTCGGCGCGTCTCAGACGACAATCTCCAAGATCAACGCCAAGGTGATTCTAATCAACTTCTGGGCGACTTGGTGCGAGGCCTGTATGGTTGAAATGCCTTCGATCGTCGAAGCCCGCCAGGCGTACAAGGATAAGGGCTTCGAAGTGATCCCAGTGAACGTCGACGAGCACCCGGATCTTGTCGTGCCGGGGGCGCTCTCCAACCTAAAGATCGATTTCCCCGTCTACGTCGATTCTGAAGGCAAGCTCGCGCAGATCTTCGACGTCAACACGATCCCACTCACCGTAGTGCTCGATTCCAGCCGGAAGGTGCTGATGATCCATAACGGCGAGAACAACTGGATCGGCCCGGACTTCAGAACGGAGCTTGAGCGTTGGCTCTCGATCTGAAGAAGGGTGGCTTCGCCCTTCCCATTTTCCTGACTCCCGAGAACAAGAACCTCACGGGCCTTGCCGCTTTCATCTTCGCGGGCTTCCTGTACGTGCTCTCAAACCAGTTTCATTTCTCCGTGCCCCGGCTCCTGCCCATGTCCTCGATCGACCTTGCGATCCCGTTCGTCCCTGAAACGGTCTGGATCTACGTGAGCGAGTACCTTTTTTTCGTCGTCGTCTACCAGAACTGTCGGGATATGGTGAACGCGAACAAGTACCTTTATTCGTTTCTCGCGCTCCAGATCGTGAGCGTGATGATCTTCTTCGCCTGGCCGACGACTTTCCCGCGGGATTTGTTTCCGCTGCCCGAGAACCTTGACCCTTTGACCTATTTCGCGTTCCACACGCTCAG
>JAYVOO010000519.1:0-3777 GCA_043757905.1 Oligoflexia bacterium | reverse complement strand
GGCCAAATCGCGCGAGCAGCGGACCTAGGACGACGACCGATGCGCGCATGGTGCGCACGAGATCATACGGCGCCTCCTGCGTGGTGATGTCCTTTGCGTTCAATGTCAGTTCGGAGGAGAATTTCGCGGGCACTGAGACGCCCATATGCCCCAGCAGCTTGAGCGTCGTGCGAATGTCCTGAAGCTTCGGCACTCTTTTGAAGACGCAATCTTCCTCGGTGAGGAGCGAGGAGATCAAGATGGGTAGGGCCGCATTCTTCGCTCCGCTAACCAGAACCGAGCCTTGGAGGGGCTTGCCGCCCCGAATTCTCATTTTATCCATCGCCGACGATTACTCCTTGGAAACTGGCTGAGCGAGATGGGCCACAAGCACGCGACTTCGTCCGGTCAGATCGGGTAGAAGCTTCGAATCCCAGGCCTGGAAAAGGGCGAGTATCATGGAAGCGCGCTCATGAGGCAATTCCAAATACACCGAGCCGCCGGGTTTCAGGACGGATTCGGCCCCCAGCGCGATCTTGCGATAAAAATGCGCGAGATCTTCGCTTGGCGCATAAAGCGCCTGATGCGGTTCATGGAGGTCGACTTCGGTATCCACCTCGGTGCCGCGCGCCAGATAGGGGGGGTTGCTGATCAGGAAGTCGGCCCGTTGCGCGCCGAGCGTCCGTTGAAATGGCTCGAGTGCATGTGCAGGGTCCTCGACCACAAGCGCCAACAGGCGGGCTAAGCCCGCTGGTCCTAAGATGCGCGAGGCGTTTCGCGTGGCCGTCGCCAAGGCGGTCGGAGAAGTCTCCGACGCGATCATTCGCAAGCCGGGAAAGCGGTGTAGAAGCTCGACCGAGAGCACGCCGCTCCCGAGACCCAGCTCGAGACCGAGCACCGGTTCCGAGTCGCGCGCGGAAAGATCGTCGAACGCGACGGAGGCAAGCACTTCCGTCTCGGGGCGCGGGATCAGAACGGAGGGGGAGACTAGATAGTCATGGGAGAGAAACGTCTGGAAGCCTGTGAGGTGCTGAAGGAGTTTTCCCTCGGCCCGGCCCAGGGCCATGATCATGGCCGTCTCCGCCGCGCGCTCGGGGATTCGGTCCGCGAAGCGCGAGTGAAGCTGCATGCGCGTGAGCTCCTCACCTTCAGCCAGCTGATAGGAGGCCTGCACGATCTGCTCGGCTTCCGTTTGGATCACTCCTCGCTCAATCAGCTCGCGACGAGTGGAGAGGATCTCTCTGACCGTTTGAAGCGCGCCCTTGAAGTCCCGAGGTGTGTCGCGGCCGAACGCCATTCTCAGCCTGACCCCAGGCCTTCGGCCTTGAGTGCTTCGGCTTGGTAATGCGTCTGCAACCCGTTCAGGATCTCGTCGATCTTGCCTTCCATCACGTCCGGCAGCTGATACAGTGTAAGCCCGATGCGGTGATCGGTCAGGCGCCCCTGCGGAAAATTGTAGGTGCGGATGCGTTCGCTCCGGTCGCCCGTGCCCACCATCGCCTTGCGCACGTCCGAATGAGCCTTGGCGGCTTTATCGGTTTCGAGCGTGAGCAACCGGGAGCGCAGGACTTTCATCGCGAGATCCTTGTTCTTGATCTGCGACCGTTCCTGCTGGCAGACGACCACGAGCCCCGAGGGGTTATGCGTGATGCGGACTGCGGAGTCGGTGGTGTTGACGCCCTGGCCGCCCGCCCCCCCCGAACGGAACACGTCGATGCGCAGGTCTTCGGTACGAATGGTCACGTCCACTTCTTCGGCCTCGGGCATGATCGCCACCGTCACGGTCGAGGTGTGGATCCGGCCTTGGGCCTCGGTCTGTGGCACGCGTTGCACGCGGTGAACTCCGCCCTCCCACTTCAGGCGCGAGTAAACGCCCGCGCCCTGGACTTCGGCGATCATTTCCTTGAAGCCGCCCAGTCCCGTTGGATTGACCGAGAGAATGTCAAATCTCCAGCCCTGCCGTTCGCAGTAGCGCTGGTAGAGGCGGAACAGTTCACCGACGAAAAGCGCGGCCTCGTCGCCGCCGGCGCCCGCGCGGATTTCGAGCATCACGTTCTTATGGTCGTTAGGATCCGTGGGCAGGAGCAGGATCTGAAGCTTCTTCCGGCACTCCTCGAGCGCGGGTTCGAGTTGCTCGAGCTCTTCTTTCGCCATGGCCGAGATCTCGCGGTCCTTCTCGTGAACCATTTCCTTGTTAGAAGTGATGTCGGCGGTGAGCTGCTTGTGACGGCGGTATTCGGCGATGATGTCCTGAAGCCCGGAGTGCTCGAGCGAAAGTTTTCGAAACTCGGCCGGCCGGTTCCCGATGTCAGGATCGCTCAGTCTGCTTTCAATCTCCAGGAAGCGGGCCTCGACGGCCTCGAGCTTGTCGAACATGGAGCCCTAGATCTCAGGAAATTCAGCGACCGCCGCGGCGACCAGGCCGATATCTGCGAGTGCGCCAATCTCGGTTTCAGCTTCGGCGGTACGCGAGATCGAGTTGGCGGGCTCCTTCTCGAGCTTCAGCACCTGGCGGAGCGACGCGAGCGCGACTTCCAGCTGGTCGTCGGTGGGTTCGCGGGTCGTAAGCTTCTGGAGAACCATCCCCGGCCAGATCATCATCTTGAAGATCGGGTTGTCCATGCGGCATGCGCACATCTTGATAAACTCGTAAGCCAGGCCGGCCACCGGGAGCATGAGCACCATCTTGACGCCGATCATGAGCGAGTGGTTGATGAATGGCGTGTCAGAGAGATTGGTCAGATGAAATACGGGGAAGATCACGCTGAAGGCGATGATACTGATCACGACGAGAAAGAGTAGGAAGCTAGTTCCGCAGCGCGGGTGGAGCGTCGTGTGCCGGCGCGCGTTCTCCACGGTCAGCTCCTCGCCAGCCTCGAACGCGTAAATCGATTTGTGCTCGGCGCCGTGGTACTGAAATACGCGGTGGATATCGCGCATTTTCGCGATCAAATAGACGTACGTCAGCAGAATCGTCATCTTGAGCGCGCCGTCCAGAAGATGGAAGAGCGGGCTCTGCGCGGTGATGTTATTCGATGTCATGACGGTGGTCAGGTAGTGAGGGAGAGCGACAAAAAGGCCCATGCCGAGCGCGAGGGCAGTGGCGATGGAGCCCGCGATTGCCCAGCCGGAAAGCTGCTCGCCCGTGTCTTCTTCATCCGCCGCGATATTGGCCGAGTAGCTCAGGGAGTCGATCCCCTGCACCATGGATTCGATCAGCATCACCACGCCACGAAGAACCGGCCTCTTCAGGATGGGGTACTTGGAAGAAACGCTCTGATAGGGAAGATTCTTGATGACGATCTTCTGATTGGGACGACGGACGGCTACGGCGATGAAATGCGGAGAGCGCATCATCACGCCTTCAATGACCGCCTGGCCGCCGATGCTGGTAAATTGAGGACGAATTAACTCGGGGGATTTCATAGTTGAACCAGACCGAGTGTATCAGAAGAAATGAGGGAGCGAGTGGCGAAATTCAGGCTGCTCGCCTTACTTCGCCGCGACTTCCTTCTTCTTGTACTTGTTCATGAAGCGCTCGACGCGGCCTTCGGTGTCCATCAGCTTGTGCTTGCCGGTGTAAAAGGGGTGGCAGTTCGAGCAAATTTCGATCTTGATGTTTTCCTTCGTCGCACGCGTTTCCATCACGTTGCCGCAGGCGCAGGTCACGGTGGTTTCGGTGTAGACAGGGTGGATGGCGTCTCTCATAAAGTAATTCCTTTGAAAATTTAAGATCCAACACCTAACAGATCGGAAATGGCGGGTCAAGGAGGCGAAATTGGGTGGGGGGTGGGGCGC
>JAYVOO010000518.1:0-14283 GCA_043757905.1 Oligoflexia bacterium | reverse complement strand
GGAGAGTAGCATCGCGAGCAAGCCCTCAACCATGTTCGAGCCTCCTAGGCCGCCGCCTTCGCCGTTGCCTCCGTTCGAGGAACCGTTCACCATCACCCGAGGAACCACGTCGATTCCGGCTTTTTCGATAGCCTCAGCGAAGCGGTTCATCACCTGTTGGGTGAGCTGGAATTTGGGCCCGCCGTAGGCGCGGACCTGCTCTTGAATCGCGAGTGCTTGGGCCACACCGACGCGCGCGGCACGCTCGGCCTCGGCGTTTGCTATCGAGATGATCTTCTTGGCTTCGCCTTCGGCGACCAGCCGGATGCGTTCGCCTTCGGCCTGCGCCAAAGTTTGAATCTGCGAGGACTGCTGCTGGGCGCGGGCGTAGTCGGCTTTGCCGTGATTGGTCTGCACCATGATCGACACTTCCGACTGCGTGAGCGCCGTCTGCTGCTCGGCCCGCGCTTCGGCCTCGCGAAGCTCGCGTTCCTTCACGGATGCCTTCTGCTGGCGCGTGTAGGTCTCAACCTGCTCCTCGGCAATCTGCCGGAATCGAAGCTGGTTCAAGATCTGCTCGATCTGGCCGCCACCCGCCTGGCCGGCTTCACCCGAAGTAGGCGTGCCAATCAGCACTTCGAGAAGCTCGAGGTTGTACTGGCTGAATTTCGCCTTCATCTCGGTCGCGGCGACCTGCTGAATGGCGCTTCGGTCCTGGATCAGCTCGATGAGCGTGCGCGTCTGCGCCGTGTTCTTGAAGTAAGCTGAAACCATCGGGTCAAGTGTCTGTTCGACTAAGCGTTTGATGTCTCCAAAGCGCTGGATAACAAGGGGAGCTTTCCGGTAATCGATGTGCACGACAACCGAAAGCGGGAGATTCGGCTCGAAGGCGTCCTTCGTGATGAGGGAAACTTCAGAGAGATTCTCGTCGAATTTGTGCGCCCCACTTTCCTTGCGGTTCCATTTCAAGATAAAGTTCGTTGTTGGAATCTGGATGACCTCGCCCGCGAACTTGTTGAACGCGTACTTGCCGGGCAGGAGCGGGGTGTCCCAGACGCCTCGGCTACCTTGCGTGACCAGCTCGCCGTGCTTGTATTCCGCGCCCGAGAGATCGGTGCCGTGTTCGCCCGTGTAAGAGACAACGACGCCGGAGTTGCCGACTTCGATCCGAGTCTTCGGGATGAGCTCGACCGTCGCGAATAGGCGATTGATATAATACGTGCCTTCAACGAGCACTTGTAGCTGGCGGCCACGCCGCCCACCTGCTGCCAGGAACTTTTCCACGTCCTGGAAGTTGTTGTGGTAGGTCGCTGCGTCCGCCACGCTATCGCCCACGGTGGGTGCGATGATGTGGCCGCTCTCGAGGGATGGTCCGTCGTGCACAGTGATTACGCCGATCATGTCGTCGTTGCCCTTAATCACGACCGGCTCAAAGCCTTCGCGCGACTGGATGACGGAAGCCATTTGTTTAAAGAGCGCCATCTCGCTCGACTCGAGGCCGAGATAGTAGACGCGCTCTTTCGTCAGCACAACGAATTGCATGAGATTGATCGCGTAGGTGCCTTCGCGAAGCACGCGGCGCTGCGGGCCTTTCTGGCCGCCTGTGCGTAGGAATGCGGGGGTGTCCTGGAAGTCCACCGCTGAGATGTTCGAACCCAGAGCCTGGGTTTGCGGCAGCTGCTGACCATCTCGCGCGAAGACATAACCGATCTGCCCCTGCGAGATCGTCACGAGGTTCGCCATGTGGACACGGAACTGGAGGGGCATGAAGAAGTGAAAACCGCCTCGCAGGATGTTGGGCTGGAAGCCAGCTTCACCATTCAGCGCGATCAGCCCGGATTTCAGCGAGCCTCGCGCGCTCCAGAGCCTCTCGATCAGACCGATACGATCGTTCGGGATGTAGCGGAAGATCCCCAGCAGGAAGGCGATAAAAATGGCCGCGGCCACTCCACCGATAAAAAGAACGAAAGGATGCGTGAGCATTTCCATGACAAGACCTCTTTCTTTGAGTGGCCTCAATTTACGCCCGAGGGGGAGCGATCGGCAAGGAAAGCCGGACGAGCACTCGCCAAATGCGCGGCAGCCTCCAGGCGAGCTCAGCACGCCGCATGAAGCGTTTGGACTTGACGTTCTTTTCAGCCGGGAAGGTTGCCCGGACCTTCCAGGATGGCAGGTACGTTTTAAAATTGATCCGCCTTAGATCGGCGAGATCCCTTTCCACCGCAGGATAGGCATCTCTTCGGCGCGCGAGCGTTTGAGATCAATCTCGAGCTCGAGCATCCAGTCGTTGTGCTCCTCTGGGTCGAGAAGCGTTTGCTGTACTTGTAGTTGCTGATCATCCTCAGACGGCGTGACCTTGCAATAGATTGGCGCGCGCGCCTTGGTGTCGGTCAATATACGGGAATGCTCAGAGGCGAAGTAGTTCTGGGTCGCGAATTTTAGGGTTTCGGCGGGCAGAGCCACGCCATTCACGGGTTCAAAAAATTCGGCAGCGCCCTCGAAGTTGCCGGTAGCAAGGTGCTTCACGACGCGGAAGACCTCGTTGCGAACCATGATGGTGAAGGCCTTTTTGTCGTGCGTGACATCGTAAGGAGCTGCGGGCTCCTCGGCGCGCGCTGGGGCTTTCGCGGCAGCGGCCACCGGGTTGCGCATCTTCTCCCACTCGTCGATTAAGCTCGAGTCAATTTGCCGGATCATCTGGCCGAAGTAGACGGAGATCTCGAAAAGCTCGTCTGTTTTGACGTAATCCGGGATATTCTGGACGAGCGCCTTGTAGACGTCCGAGAGATATCGGAGCAGCAGCCCTTCCGCGCGCTCCAGGTCATACTCCCTCACGTACTCACCGAAGGAGAAGAAGCCCTCGTACATCTCGCGCGCGATTGACTTTGGGCGGATGTTCTCCTGGCCGACCCAAGGGTGAGCGGCCGCGAACTCGTTGAAGGTTTCGTAAATGAACTCTCGGTTTGGCTTCGGGTACTCCATCTTCTCGAGCTCCTCGATGCGCTCATCGAAGTCCATGCCCTGCTCCTTGAGCTCCTGCATGCGAATGGTTTTCAGCCGCGAGAGCTGCTGGCGGAGGACGAGCTCCGGGTTCTCCAGGATTGATTCGACCAAGGTGAGCGCGTCCATTGCGTAGTTTGGGTTCGCGGGCTCGAGCAGCTTCAGGGTGTCGAGCAGATAGAGCGAGAGCGCGTGATTGAGCGAAAAATCTTCCTGGAGATCGACGTTCACCCGGAGCGGGGTGAACTCGATGATTTTCCGGTCAACGAGCGAGCGGAAGAGCGAGAAGGCGGTTTTTCCAATGCGCTTGCGCTGATGCGGAGACTCGTGGGAGTCCGAGATCAGTCGTTGCATCGCGCGGCAACCCACTTCGTCGGGCCGGGACAGCACGTTCAAAAGCATCGCGTGGTTGACCTTGAAGCGCGAGACGAGCGCCTCGGGTTGGCCCTTGACGAGCTTCTCAAAGCTTTCCTTCGTCCAAGGCAGGTAGCCTTTCTCGGGTGGCTTTTGTTTGACGAGCTTCTTCATTTTCTTGGCGTCGCCTGCCGCCTTCAACTCGTTACGGATATTATCGATCACGTGGCTGGGCGCCTGGACAACGACGGTGCCCAGGTCATCGAAGCCTTTGCGTCCTGCGCGCCCCGCGATCTGCTGAAAGTCGCGCACGGAGAGCATCACCGTCTTCTCGCCGTCGTACTTGCAAAGCTTCGTGAAAAGGACGGTCCGGATTGGGACGTTCACGCCGACGCCAAGCGTGTCCGTGCCGAAGATGATCTTGAGCAGTCCACGCTGCGCCAGGCGCTCGACGAGGGCGCGGTACTTGGGCAACAAGCCTCCGTGATGCACGCCCATGCCGTGACGGATGAATTTCTGAAGCTCTTTGCCGTAGGGGCTCGAGAACTTGAAGCCGACCAGGGCCTCGGCGATGAGTTTTTTCTCTTCTTTTGTGCAGAGATCGACACTCATGAAATTCTGCGCCTCTTCCGCACACTCGCGCTGCGTAAAGCTGACGAGATAGATCGGCGAGCGTCCCGAGCGCACGAGCTTCGAGACGGCTTCGTGCAATGGGTCCTCGGAATAGTTGAAATCCAGTGGCACCGGCCGATCGGTCGACCGGACGACGACGGTCTCTTCACCGGTCAGCTTCTTCAGCGCCTCTTCGAAGATGGCGGTATCTCCGAGCGTCGCCGACATGAGCAGAAAGCGCGCATGAGGGAGCGTGAGCAGCGGCACCTGCCAAGCGACGCCGCGGTCGCGGTCGGCGTAATAATGGAACTCGTCCATGATCACGTCGTCGATCCGTGCCTGGTCGCCGTCCCGGAGGGCGTCGTTCATGAGGATCTCGGCCGTGCAGCAGATGATCGGCGCCTGCGCGTTGACAGTCGCGTCTCCGGTGATCATGCCCACTTTGTCAGGGCCGAAGTCCCGGCAGAGCGCAAAGAACTTCTCGTTGACGAGCGCCTTGATGGGGGACGTGTAGTAGGAGCGCCTTCCCCGCGCAAGCGAGCTGAACTGGAGCGCGAGCGCGACGAGCGACTTGCCCGAGCCCGTCGGCGTGTTCAGAATAACGTTTTTTCCGGAGAGAAGCTCCAGGATCGCTTCTTCCTGCGCAGGATAGAGCTCGAGCTTCCGCTCTTTCACGAACTCTAGGAAGCGGTCGAGGAGCAGGTCGGGCGTCGCCTCCGCGGCGGGTGGAAGTCGATCGAGCAGTGGCCAGCTCATGAGGCGGAGATCCGGCGGGCGACCCACCAGGGAATGAGGATGTAGAGCGTGATGTCGCGCACGAGGTAGTAGGCGAAGATCACGGCGCCGACTTTCCAACCCACAGACTTGAGCGTGGCCGTAACACCCTCCTCACGGAGACGCTTGGTGAGAATCCTCAGGTTCGGAAAAGCCATGGTCAGCTGGCCCTCGGCCCTTCAGGGGGAGGCGTCGCAATCGCGCGCAAGCGATCCAGCCCCGAAGCGAGCTCCGGTCCGAGGGCTGATTCTAGATCGGCGGAGTCGCCTGTGCCCAAAAGCAGTTCGAACATCCCTGCTGCGTCTGAAGCAAGTTCACTGACGTAGCTCACGCGATCGACTCGCAGGCCGGCCTTTCGGCGCGTCTCCTCGGAAAGGTTGGAAACTTTTTCGGCTACTTTCGCGACCCGGTCGAGCATCACCTTCTCGCGAATGCGCAGCACGTTCGCGATGACGCCCAGCACGTCCTCGTTGGCCACATAGAGCGTGGTGCCCGCCTCGCTCTTGCCCTGCTCGCGGATCACGTCGTAGTGGATCAGCTCGGCCAAGCAGAGGCTAGCGAGTGACTTTGAGATATCAAGACGCGCGATCAGGTCGCCGGCGTCAAGCGGCTCCTCGGCGAAGAACAGGTGCAGCCAAGTCTCCCCGTGGATGCGCTTGAAGCCCCAAAACTCGATGAGTTTGCCCACGTGCTCGCCGAGCTCGCGGACTTCGCTGGGGACTTTTGAGCTAGTTCTTTCTCGGGGCTTTCTTGCCATCTCACCGTCACCCTACCAGCCTGCTTTGAGCCGCGTGAAGAGCAAAGTGGTGCAAAGGAGAAGTCCTAAAATTAGGTGGGCCTGTGCCGCCTGGAAGCGCACGCCCGAAAGAAGTGGAGAGACTGGGCCCGAAGCTTTGAGAGCGCGGCGACAGAGCAGGAAGATTGAAGGTCCGGCCGCGAGCGGCGCGAGAAGCGTCCAATACGGAAGATCGCCGCGTTGAACGGCAAGCGCGAGAACGGCGAGAGCCGAGAGGTAGAGCATGGGCACGAGCTTTTGGGCGCGTCTGAATCCCAAGACGGACGCCAGGGTGCGGGCGCCGCGGCTCTGGTCGAGGTCGATGTCGTGAAGGTTGTTGGCGTGAAGGATGCCAGCGGCAGCGAAACCGAAATAGGCTCCGATCCACAGGATGCCCGGATCGGTGGTGCCGAACGCGGCCAGCGAGAACCCGAGCGTGAGTCCGGGACCGCAAAGCAGGAAGACTGCAAGATCGCCGAGCGCGCGGTATTTCAGGCCCAATGGCTTGCCGGAATACCCCAAGACGCCGAAAGCGCCGAGCGCCGCGATCCAAGTCACGAGCCCTTGTCTCGCGATGAGCGAAGGCAGACCGAACAGGGCGCCCGCGATCAATGCCGCGCGAGCGAGCTTTCGCATCTGCAGCGCCGTAAGCCAACCCTTCTGGATAACACCACTTCCGCCGGGAGAGCCGGGGAAGTCGATGAGCTTCATATGGTCTTCGACGTCATTGTAAGCATTGATCGCGATCTGCAGCGCGATGGCTCCACTCACCGCGGTCGCGGCGAGCCATGGGTTCAGCTTCCAACCTTGGCTCCAGCCGTGGATCAAAGCGGCCAGGCAAGGGGTTGCTGTCGCCGTCAAACTGAGTGGGCGAATCGCTCGCCAGGCTCTGCGCATGCGGGGCGGTTGGTTGAGCAGAGCTGGCAGGACTTCGAAGATCACGCGCGTCGGGCTTTCGGAGGCCGCGCCCAGCTCCACGCGCTCGCGCGCGATGACTCTCTGTTTGCTGCCGCTTCGGTGAAGGTACCCGGTCAATAGC
Organism: Oligoflexia bacterium; assembly: GCA_043757905.1. Lineage (GTDB taxonomy): Bacteria > Bdellovibrionota > UBA1018 > UBA1018 > UBA1018 > JAYVOO01. The sequence continues at coordinate 7,750 of JAYVOO010000518.1, read as the reverse complement.
GCGTGTTGGGCCGCAGGGCTGGCGAGATCGAGAGTCAACGTCGACATTCCCGAAGAGTTCATCGGCTTCTCTGCAGGCACTCGTCGATGATCATCTCAAGGGAGCTGACCCGGGCGGACGAGAAAAGCGGGTCCCGCTTGCCGATGATCAAAGCGAGCTCGCGCAGGATCTCGCGGGCCGCGACAAGCTTGGTTTCGGCGCGGCGGCGGACGGAGGCGAGGGCTACTTGGATCTCAGCCTCGGTCCAAGGAAAATTCTCTCGCTCTTTCGCAACACCCAGCTTTTCCTGAACCTGGGCGAGGCGTTCGGGATGGGCTTCTAGGATCTCGAGCGTGACGAAATTGACCAAGCCTTCGCAAAAGTCCTGCGCATAAGGCTTGCCCGAGGATTCGGAATAATCGATCGCATCGTCGATCATCTGGAAAGCAACACCCAAGTGTTCGCCGAACTGCTCGGCCAGGTGGATCACGGAGTCCGCTTCTTGGGTGATGCGCGCCGGAGTGCCGCAGCACCAGCGAAGTACGCTTGCAGTTTTCTTCGAGGCGACGGTCTCGAGGTGCCGGCGCGTGATGCGAGTCTGGCCGCGCGCCTCCAACTGAAGCCATTCTCCCTCGATCAGCTCGGCCAGCACATGCGAAAGTGAGAGCATGTGCTCGGGTTTGCCGGTCTCTGCCATGACAGTGATCACTCGCGCGAGAAGCAAGTCGCCTGCCAGGACCGCGCGCGAGTTGCTGGCAAGCGCGTTCAAGGTGGGACGGCTTCGGCGCAGGCTCGCGCCATCGATGACGTCGTCATGCGCGAGCGTTGCCGCGTGAACGCGCTCGATCGAGCAGGCGAAAGGGGAAAGCTCGGCCGCGGAAACGCCGAAGAGGCGACCCATCGCGAAACAGAGCGCCGGCCGGAAGCGTTTGCCGCCTAAAAGAACGGTTTGATTGAGGTACTCGCGGATCTCCGGGACCGGGCCTGACTCCTCAAGAAGGTAGTCGACGGACTGGATTTCATCGGCGAGCTTAGCCGGGATGAGCATAAAGTTCAGATAGCATTGAACTGAATTCCAAGAAATGGAATTCAGGGGGAATCAGCCTCTTTTCAGCCGCTGCCGGTAAGTTTCGCGAGCTCGGAGATTACGAGCTCTTTCGCCTCGGCGGCTTCCATCCACCGAGTTTCGGCCTCACTGATGTCTTCCTGGCATTCGCCCATCTCAGTGATGATCCGGGCAGTCTCGCCGGGCTTCTCGGTTAGCTCGTCATTCAAACGATGCAGGCGCTCTTGACCTTGGTTGACCTTCTTGTCGAGCTCGGTCATCTGCGTCTCGAGCTGCTTGAGCCGGCGGTCGAAGTTCTTTTTCGCTTCCTTATAATTGAAGCCCGGCTCGGGGGACGGCACGGCCGCGGTGCCGGGCTTTGGTCCCTTGGCGTTTCGAGAGTCGCTCTGCTCATGAGTCGCTCGCAGGGTCGTGTAAGCCCCCTTTTCCAGGCTCCACACGTAGTCGTCATAGGTGCCGGGGTAGCTACTCGCGCGCCCGTGGTGGATTTCGAGGATCTTCGTGCCGATGCGGCGGATGAAGCTTCGGTCGTGGCTGACGACGACGAGCGACCCTTCGAAGGATTTCAGCGCCTGGGTGAGCGCCTCGACCGTCTGGAAGTCCAGATGGTTGGTGGGCTCGTCGAGAATCAGGCAGGAGGCTTTCTGAAGAAGTCCCTGGCCAAGCGCGACCCGCGTGCGCTCCCCGCCGGAAAGAACTCTGATGGGCTTGCGGACGTCGTCGCCGGAAAAAAGTAGCGAGCCCGCGAGGTCCAGTACCTGCTGTGGGAGAACGGCCGGATGGGCCTTTCTCTGGAGCGCGGAAAGGACCGTGTCGTTCGGATCGAGCTCCTCCGCCACGTGCTGCGCGAAGAACGCGATCGTCACTTCATAGCCGAACGTGACCGAGCCGGTCTTAGGCTGAAGCCGACCCGCGAGCGTCTTGAGCAAAGTGGACTTGCCGGCGCCGTTCAAACCCACGACCGCGAGATGATCACCGCCCGTGAGCTGCAGATCCACGCCCTGGAGGATCGTCTTGTCGGGATAACCGAGATCCGCGCGCTTGACGGTGAGCACGATCTTCTTGCCCGCGCGCGCCGGCGGCGGAATGCGAATCTTCGCCGTCACCGGCAGCGGCTTGATCTCGATCGTTTCCATGCGGTCAAGCGACTTGAGCCGAGACTGCGCCTGGCTCGCCTTCGTCGCCTTGGCGCCGAAGCGCGCGACGAAATCGAGCACGGACTTGCGTTTTTCGGCGATCGACATCGCGCGCGCCTCGAGCTGCGAGCGGAGCATCTCTTTCTGCTCGAAGTAGTCATCGATGTTGCCGGGGTATTTCGTGACCGAGCCGCCCTCGACTTCGAGCGTGTGGGTTGTGGTACGTTTCAAAAACTCGCGGTCATGCGAAATCAGCAGAAACGCGCCTTCGTAGGACTGCAAGAACTTCTCGAGCACCATGAGCGTTTCAAGATCGAGATAATTGGTGGGTTCGTCGAGCAGCATGAGGTTCGGCTCGGAGCCGATCAGGCGCAGAAGCTTCGCCCGCATCCGGTAACCGCCCGAGAGGGAGTCGACTGGGCGCGCGTAATCCTCTTCGAACAGACCCAAGCCGAGCCCCAGCTGCTTGAGCTCCCAGACCGGCATCGTGGCGCCGCGCTCGATATAGCTTTCGATCGTCTCGTCCTTTTCCCAATGATCGTGCTGGGAGAGGTAGCCGAGCCTGAGCCTGCGCGAGCGAATGACCTGGCCCTCGTCCAGCTTCTCTTCTTCCGTTAGGATGCGGAAAAGCGTGGTTTTGCCGGCGCCGTTCGGGCCGATGACCCCGACGTGCTCGCCCTCATTGACCGCGAACGAGGCGTCCTCGAACAGAGTTCTCGATGCGAAGCCCTTGGCGCCCTGCTGGAGTTGTATGAGGTTTTCCATGATGTACTTCTTAAAGACCTTCAGCCTTTGGAGCGGATTTTCTCGCCTTCGAGCGCCTTGCGGACGGTCTCGCGCTTGTCGCCCTGGATCTCGATCACGCCTTCTTTGCCGCCCAGGAGGTATGTACCACCGGAACCGCATTTCTTCTTCAACAAGGTGGTCAGATTCTTGAGGAAAAGCTCATTTTTCGGAAGCTGGTCGATGACCGTGACGGTCTTCCCGCCCCGGCCCTGCTTCTCGATCCGCAGAATGGCGACGAACTTATAGGCCTTAGGGTCGTCTTCGGCCTCGCAGGTGCATTCGGATTCGAGCTCCTTGCACTTCGGACATTTGACGTTGAGCGCGGGGTCGGTCGAGTAAACCAGGCGGGTGTCTTTGCTGTTAAACTTGGGGGGTGGGTATGCCATGATGGAAGCCGGCACAATTCCATGCTGATCGTGAATATTCAACTCAGAATCCCGCTTTCCGAGATCGAGCTGACGTATGTCAGGAGCTCCGGGCCCGGCGGCCAGAACGTGAACAAGGTCAACAGCAAGGCCGTGCTGAGGTGGCCGCTCGCCCAAAGCCCGAGCGTCTCATTCAGCGTGCGCGAGCGCCTGCTCGCCCGGCTGGGCAAGCGACTGACCCGCGAAGGCGACGTGCTTCTGACTTGCGACACCTTTCGCGATCAGATCAAGAACCGCGAAGCCGTCTTGGAGCGATTGCGCGAGCTACTCAAAGCCGCGCTTCATGTCGACAAACCGCGGAAGAAGAGCAAACCCTCGAAAGGCAGCAAGCGCCGGGCGAAGGAAGACAAGAGCCGCCACTCGGACAAAAAGAAGTCGCGTTCGGGGCGCTACGAAGACTGATTAGGTGGAGCCGGCCGAGAAGGTTTTACCTTCCCTCTTGCCTTCCAGAGCGAGTTTGCGGAGGGCGAGCAGATGCCCGGTGAATGCGGCGACCACCAGGATGCCGGGCAGAAGTACATAGGGAAAAGTCGTCACCCAGACGTTCGAAGGCTCTTCCATGAATACTCGGAAAGGTACGGGCATGCTGGTGATGCCGATGAAGAGGATGACGGCGAGGAACGCGATGCCCATCCAGTTCCAAGCGCGGATCAAGCCGGGTGAGCGGCGGCCTGACCGCAGATGCCAGGCCAGGGGCAGGGCCGTCAAACCGGTGATGATGTCGAAGTTATAGCCTTGGAAAGTCAGGGCGCGGGGAGCAAGGCCCTGCTGGTGGGCGAGATAGATCACGAGCTCCGCCAGGATTCGGAATGCCTGGAAGCCAATCAAAGCTGAAAAGGAAAGGTGTCGCGAGAGCAGTTCGCCGAATCCCGTGAACGCGACCGCCGCCGAGACACTCAGGCAAAGGAGCATGAAAAGTAGGAATGGCGGCGGCATTGTGTCGAAGCGCCCGAGGATCCCAGAAGAACCGAACGCGGCCTCGATCACGACGAGGCCGACGAAGATCAGGCGTGCCGGCATCGTCCAACGCATCTGGCGGGCCGGGGCGCCGGGAAACGCCCGCGAGGCCGCGAGCTTGACGCCGGTGACCCAACAGAGATCCAGGACCAGAACCGTGAAGAACAGAATCAACGCTGGGATCGGCATGCCAGTGAGATTAGCTCGATGAATTGGGCGGGACAAGGTAAAGATAGCCGAATGAATTTCGAGATCCGCCCGTTCGCCGACGGGGATTATCCGGTCTTGGCCGAGCTCCAGCGGCGCACCTCGCCGGTCGATGATTACTTCCCGGATGGGGAGGTGATCCGTCAGGAGGATCTTCGGCGTAACCCCAAGGTCTTCCGCGAGCGCTGGTCCGCCGTGTGGGCGGACGGGGGGCAGGGCGGGAAAGTCGTGGGCCAGGCGGTCCTCACTCAAGATCCGGTCTTCTGGCACCCCACTCAATATGTCATGAACATCTTGGTCGAACCCGAGTTTCAGGGCCGCGGGATCGGCCGTGAATTCTCCGACCTTCTTCGCGCGCGGCTCGAGATGCTGAAGGCCTCCACGGTCCGCTGCCCCGTGCACGAGCTCTCGAAGCCGGGCCTGGAATTCTTGGGCCGCCGGGAATTCGTCGAGACGCACCGGATGTGGCAATCCACGATGAAGCTCCAAGACTTTGACTCTGGCGCCTATGCCGGGCTCGAATCGAAGCTCTCGAGGGAGGGCGTGCGGATTATGGCAGTGCGCGAACTTGAACGAGAGCCGGGTTACGCCGAGCACATCTATGAGCTCGAGCGCAAGGTAAGCCTCGATATCCCATCGCCCGACGAGCAGCCTCATCTCAGCTTCGAGGATTTCTGGTCGAACATGAACCGCAAGCGCGGCGACGGGAGCCTTTTTCTCGTCGCGCTCCGGGGCGATGAGTATCTCGGCCTCACCTTCGGATTTCGGGTGCGCGGCACCGAGCGCTTCCATATTCTCCTGACTGGCGTGGCGCGCGAGGGGCGCCAGCTCGGAGTCGCGACGGCGCTGAAAGCCGCTGGCCTGGCTCGCGCGCGGGAATCCGGCTGCAAGATGGTCTCAACCTGGAACGACTCGCGCAACCAGCCGATGCTCGCGCTCAACCAAAAGATGGGGTTCACGCGGCATCCGGCGCGTATTTTCCTCCAGAAGAAGCTCACGCGATGAAGCTTCGACTTCTCACCGATTCGCCTGAGGATCTCAGGCAAGTTAAGGAACTGCTCGGTCGGCCGGGCGATGCGGCGGCCAAGCTCGCGAAGCTTCTTAAGACCGAGATCCCGCGCCGCCAGGAGGACCGCTTCATCGTCGGAGCCTTCGCGGGCGAGTGTCTCTCCGGCATCGCGGACGTAAACCGTGCGTGTCCGGATCGGACGACCGCGCTCATCGAGAGCTTTCTCCCCAACGACCGAGTCTTTTTCCTGCTTCTTGAAGAACTCATCCGCGGTTGGGCCGGCATGAAGCGGGTGCTTTTAGGCCCAGAGCTGATCCGCTTCGGGGCGGCCGATTTCTGGGAGCCGCTCGGGTTCAAGGAGTTCCAGAAGGAGGTCGAGCCACTCAAGCGGCGGCACTTTCTCAAGGCGCCCGTCCTGAAGCGCGAAGTACGGGTGCTTGAGGGATGGGTTCCGCGCGTCGCTTCGCCCGCTGATGCCGTGGCCCTGGGTGTACTGATGGACCGCTCGTTTCGCGGCACGATCGACGACGAGGGTGAGACGGTCGAGCAGTTCACGGGCGAGATGAAGGAAACGATGCGTGGTAAATACGGCGCGTTCATTCGCGAGGCCTCATTCGTCGTGCCCGGCCCAGAGGGGCTGGTCGCCGCGAGCCTGGTCACGATTTGGAACGAGTTGCCGCTCCTGGCTTTCTCCGCCACTGACCCCGCGTTTCAGTCGCGCGGTTTAGGTGAGTTGCTCATTCGACTCAGCATGAACCGAATGGCCGAGCTCGGTTACCGGGAGTTGAATCTCGGCGTCACGGAAGGCAATCGCTCGGCGCAGAGGCTTTACTCAAAGCTTGGATTCGTCTAAGGCGTTACCAGGCCGGCTCTTTGCCGACGACGCTGCGGATCCAGCTCATCTCCGGGAAGCTGTCAGGCTCATAGCCAGTCGCCAGATGGATGTTGCTGAAGCCCAACGCGTTCATCTCACGCGCTAACTCCTCGCCCGAAATCTCTCCACCTAAGTTTGAATCCACGTATACGGTCGCCGCCCGATCGAACGCATCGCTCTTCTTAAGAAACTCCTCGGCCGAGCTGAACGTGCTGAGATGCTTGCCACGTTTCCTGGCGTCGGTGCTCCAGAGCGCGCGTACCAAGGCGTCGTCGTCGATCAGGATCGCATCCACTGGGGGAGAGGCGGAGATTGTGATTGGCACGTAGACCAACGTGCTTTTTGGCACGAGCTTGATTCCCAGGCGTCGCGCGTGCTCGCGGACCGCTGGCTCGGCGAATCGACTCGTGACCAGGACCGCGCTGGCCGCAATACCCAGGCGATCGATCACCTCGAGGCCGTTCTCCCTCTCGCCGAGCAGCTCGAAGTCGCAAAGATAAAGCGCCGAGCGGGAGTTCTCGCTCACCCAATTCGAAAAATCCGCACCCGTCGTAAAGTGGAGAAGCTCAATCGCGGAACCGGCGACGCCGAGCGTGGCCAGTCTGCTCTCCCAGATCTGGTGGGTGGAGACGTCGTCGTCGAGTACGACGACCGTCTGATCCGGCATAAGCCGCAGCTCCGGTAGAAACCATTGGGGCGGCTTCGCGCGCGGCAGGTGCATATGGGCCGCCGGGATCAGAGTCTCGTTGTGCAGCAGCTCGATCGTATGCTGATTCCCGTCGGTGCTGAGGCAGAGCGCGAAGCGGCCACGGTGGGAGCCCGCTGCGATGGACCGGTCCAGAAGCTCGGAGAGCTCGTGCGCGAACGGGGCCGTAGCGACGCTAACGAAGAGGCCGTAGGATGCAGCGCCGAGCCGTCCCTCGATCTCGAGGCCAATCCGCGATCGGTACTGTGTGCGCTTTTCGCTGAGCAAATCTTCGATTAGGACGGAAAGTAGTTGAACAGATGCGCCCGATGAAAGCTCACTCGTGCTTTCGAGGTTTCGACCGACTAGACCGTTGGCGATGTCGCGGATCCGGCCTACGGCATTCCGGACCATTTGCCCCTGCTCGTCGAACGAGATCATCTCGAGCGCCGCGAGCGGCGAACGCAGGTCGTGAGAGATTTGCGCGGAGATTCGGGCCGCAGCCCGCTTCTCCGCGCGGCTCTCGATCTCTGGCAGCTGGCGCGCGAGACGGGAGCTTAGGCGAAAGATGATCCACGCCGCACCGAGGATCTCGAGCACGAGCGCGACCAGAACCCAGCTCATAG
>JAYVOO010000517.1:0-3795 GCA_043757905.1 Oligoflexia bacterium | reverse complement strand
AAACACTGGCTTACCTTTTCCTGATTGACGGCAATAGGCAAAGCCCCGGCGCCCGCGAATTAACGCAGCCCCTCTACCAAAAGGAGGCGGACACCTTTAGACCAGGTCATCCGTCTGCCTGAGTCGCCCGACCAGATCTAGAATCACGGCACCGAACCAACTCGGGCACTGAGCGAGCTGCCACTTCAATGTCTTGGCCTCTACACGAACCAACTGCACGGCCTCGTGGGCGACGGCGGTCGCGGTTCGCGGCCCGTCATCCATACAGGCAATCTCCCCAAGCACCCGGCCGGCGGGTATGGCTGCGAGACTGACTTGGTCGGCCTTTCCGTAGTTTTTGAAGATGTCGATCTGGCCGGATTTTACGATATAAAAGCAATCAGCCTTCGAGCCCTCTTCGAAAACGACAGCTCCCGCCGCGAAACTCACTTCAGGGCAATCAACAGTCTTGATGATATTCGCCATGCGATCAGGACCCGTAGCGGAACTTCACGTTCCAGCCATTCACGCCCTGGGCGAGCAGGTCGAATAGATCCCAGATCACGCAAAAGTTGTCGCCCGGGCCAAAGCTCGTGTCCGCGACCCGGAAGATCCGGCCTTGCTTGTCCCGCGTAAAGGTCGAGACCCCCGGCCAAGGTGAGTTATCCTTGGGTCCGGCGTATCCCATCTCCTGGCGGAACGGAGTGCCTTGACTCGAAACCATGCGGAAGTTCCATTTGCGAGAATGGGCGAACTTTTTCTGCTTCTCGGGCGCATCCATCGATTCGACGACGAAAGCGGCGCGGTTTTCCAGGTGCGCGAGCAGCCCATTCAGTCCATCCGCCCACATCGTGCATGAGGAACAGCCAGTGCCCATATTGTGGATCAGGATCAGGTCGTCCTTCTTGCCGAAGAGCTGGGACAGCTTCACGGCTTTACCCGAAGCGTCCTTGAACGCGTAATCCGAGACCGGTTCGCGCGGAACCTTGCGACGGAGCTTCGCGAGCCGCTCCTTGTCGCGCATCAGCTGCTTCTCGAGCTTCCGGACTTCCGCTTCAGCCTTCTTGGATTGCTTGGTTTTCATAAGGTGGATTCTTTCACAACTTAGGCTAGCTGGCACCCAATTGGATTTCGAGGCGTGCGAACCCGTTTCCTGGGCCCAGGCGCGCCGTGGCCACATCTCCGGCGTGGAGCGGCGCGACCCCCTTTGGAGTTCCCGTGAAGATAAGGTCCCCGGTCGAAAGGGTGAAGATCTCTGACAGGTAAGAGATCAACCGGGGGATCGAAAAGAGCATGTCCCGGGTATTCCCTTGCTGTCGAAGCTCGCCGTTCACCTCCAGTTGAAACTCGAGATCAGCAAGGGCACCGACCTGCCCGGGCGCGACGAACTGGCTGACGGGCGCGAAGCCGTCGAAACCTTTGGCGATCGCCCATGGTAGGCCCTTTGCTTTCGCCTTTTCTTGGAGGTCGCGCGCGGTCAGGTCGATTCCCACTGCGTAGCCGGCCACCCATTCCAAAGCTCGGGACTCAACGATCCGCGGCCCCCCTCCCCACTCGGATTGCGACCTGCCGATCGCAACGACGATCTCCACCTCATGGTCCACCCGCGCGCTTTGGGCAGGAAGCGTGACGGTGGCGCCCGAGAAACAAAGCGCCGAAACCGGCTTCAGGAAGACGATGGGTTCCGCGGGAACCTCGTTTTTCAGCTCTTTTGCGTGATCCGCATAGTTCCTGCCGATGCAGAAGATGTTTCGGGCGCCAAATTCGAGGCCGGGAAGGTTTTTTGTAGTCATCAGTCCTGCTTATGATTTTAGATTAAAAACAATAATTTCTAAAAAGCCCACACTCCGGATATTCACTTCTTCAGATTCTGATTCAAATTCTAAAACACAAAGAGCTGAACAGCTCGAAACTTTGAAAGGAGCTCCCCTCAAATGAAAACCAAAATCAAACTGATGACGCTCTCCCTCCTCGCCTCCACCCTCCTCGCCGGGTCCGCCCAGGCCATGCTGATCCTCCCGCAGAAATCCAAAGTAGTGCTCACTTGCCGCGACGCTGTCGTGAGCGCCGATGCCGGGCTCGAGCTTTCTATCATCACCGTTCCTCTGGCCCACACGTTGGTCGCCAACGTCGCCGAACAGAGCATCGCCGGGCCGCAACCGTTCGGCCAAGTCCTGGTGAAGCAGATCAGCACCCAGGATATCCGCATCACCGACACCGTTTATCAGGGCGAGAACTTCCTCCTCACTCTCTTCAACAACCAAGAAGACGAAAAGGGCAACATCCCCGCCCTCGTCTCTGCCGAACTGAACGGCAAAGTCCTCGACCAGGAAGTCTCCTGCCAGATCATTTTTTCGATCCAGTAAGTCAACTGTCCGCCTCCGCTAGAAGAGTTCTCCCGACCGGCGTCTTCCCCGATTCGCCGGCCGGGCTAACCCTTGAAATTGACCGCCTCCCCCTCTTCCTCCATACTCACCTCCAGTGATCATCGATAATCTCAATCTCAACCATCTACGCATTTTTGAATGCGTTTTCCGCCTCCGGAACATGACTGAAGCCGCCAAGGAGCTTCATATGACCCAGTCGGGAGTAAGCCAGCACATCAAAACGCTGGAAGACCTTCTCCACATCTCCCTCTTCGACCGGATTAAGAAGCGTCTGGTCCCGACCGCCACTGCGAGCCAGCTTTACAAGCGTTGCACGGCCGGGCTGAACGAGATCGAGCAGGGCCTGCAGGAACTCAAGCAATCGACTCAGCAACTGACCGGCATGGTCTCGATCGGCATGCCCGTCGAATTCGGCAAAAGCACCCTCTTGCCCCTTCTTTCAAAGTTCTCGCAGAAGCACCCTCTGGTGACCTTCCGATTCAAGCTCGGGCTCGCGCCGATGATGAACGACATGCTCTTGAAGGGCGAGCTCGACTTCGCGATCGTGGATGACTTTTCGATGGATCGCCGGATCACGACGACCAAAGTCTACGACGAGGTGCTCGATCTCTACATCTCACAGGGTCTGCTCGAGAAGCACGGCAAACCCCGCAACCAAATCGCGTTCTTCGAAGCGCTCGAATACATCGAGTACCAGGAAGGCGAGCCGCTCCTGAAGATGTGGTTCTCCCACCACTTCAAGACGACGAAGATGCGGCTTAACATCAAGGCCATGATCCTCGACGTGCACGGCGTCGAGCGGCTGATTGAAGGCGGAATGGGCGCAGGCATCCTCCCACTTCACGTCGTGGACAAGATGCCGGAAGCGAACCTTTATTGCTTCAAGGGCTCCGGTAGGCCGTTAAAGAATGCGATCCGCATGGCGCAGCTTGAAGGTCGTTCGCATGCCCCGGCCGCGGCCGCCGCGATGAAATGGCTTTCGGATGCGCTCGAGCAAGTGACTTAAGCGGCGGCGCGCTCGCCGCCGGACTGCTTGGCTCTCTCGAGCCGGGCGCCCATGGCATCGAGCTCAGACTGGCTCAGCTCTTCTTCTATTTTCGGAAAGAGTTCGTTTTCCTCCTCATCCACGTGATGTTCGACTCCGTCGACTAGCTCGTTGAATTTGTCCTCGAAGACGGCGGGATCCTGAATTCCCGCAAGCTCCGTCAGCAGATCCTTCACCTCTTGGTGCTCCGCAAAAGACTCCTCGATGATGTTCTTGAAACCCTCGCGATGCTGAAACGTTGGATAGAGGACGGTTTCCTCGATGAACGCATGAACGGTCAGTTCGTTCCTCACCTGGTCGAAAATACCGCGCTTGAACTGGAAAGACTCCGCGTCATCGAAATCCTCGAATAGATCGCTTACCTTGTCATGGTCCTGTTTGAGC
>JAYVOO010000516.1:0-3808 GCA_043757905.1 Oligoflexia bacterium | reverse complement strand
CGCGCGAACGTACCGGTCAGCTTTCAGTTTACGCGCCTGATTTTTTCCTGAAGGCCAAGTGCCCCTGGCTATCGTTTGAGCACCGGATGAGTATCGATCGCGACGCGCTTCAAGCTGCGCTCAAGAGATTTTCTGTCGCGGAAGCGTCAGATGCGGCAGGTGCAATTATTTGGAGCGAGCCCTCAGCGGCTGAATTCCTGGCCGCGTTTCAGGACCTCAAGCTTCAGTTTAGTCGAGGCAAGCTCCGTAAAGCCGTGCCCGTTGTCTTCGAGCAGGCGCATGCGCGTATGGATTCCAACCGTAAGTGCCGACTACTCTCGGCGCTGCTCGCGAACTCGCGCGGCGTTCCGGTCAGTCCTTACGGCTTTTGGACCGAGTCCGAAGGAATTCTGGGCGCCTCGCCCGAGTCCTTGTTCGAGCTGAATCCTCGCGAACGTGTCTTAAGGACCATGGCGCTCGCGGGCACGCGGCCAGTGGGCGACAACGGAAGGCTCCCACTGCTGGAGGATCCAAAAGAGCTTCACGAACATCGCATCGTCGTGGAAGGGATCACTGAAGCGATCCGCGACGCGGGCTGGGGTGCATCGCGAATCGGTGAGACGCGCGAACTGAGACTTCCCACATTCTCGCATCTGCAGACACCGCTCGAAGTCGAGCTCAGGCAATCCGTCGGGCTCGAGGACGTCGCGCGCGTTTTGCATCCAACACCCGCCCTGGGCGCGTCTCCGAGAGCGCCGGGCCTGGAGTGGCTCACTGAACGGCATGCCATGAGCGCGGTGGATCGGCGGCGCTTCGGCGCTCCCTTTGGCGCGGTCACAGGAGAAGGTGCGGCTCAGTGTTGGGTCGCCATTCGCAACCTGCAGTGGGAAGGCGACCTGCTCTCTCTCGGCGCGGGCTGCGGGATCGTCCCCGAGAGTCAGGCTGACCGCGAGTGGGGCGAACTCAAGCTCAAGATCCAGTCGGTGAAGAGGTTCTTCGATCTGTGAACGAACGCCTCGCGGCCCAGACGCTTTCCGCTCTACTCGATCACGGCGTGACGGAGTACTGCGTCTGTCCGGGCGCGAGAAACGCGCCTCTCATCGCGGCATTGGCCGCGAACGAGAGCGCGCTCAAAAGTTATTATTTCTACGATGAGCGCTCGGCCGCGTTTTTCGCGCTCGGCCGGATGCGCGCGAGTGGGAAGCCCGTCGCCGTCGTCACCACTTCTGGGACGGCGGTCGGCGAGCTCATGCCAGCGGCGATGGAAGCGCATTACAGCGGGCTCCCGCTCGTGCTCCTGACGGCGGACCGGCCCCGGCGCTTTCGCCAGTCGGGCGCGCCCCAGGCGGCGGAGCAGGCGGGGATCTTCGGAATTTACGCGGTAAACAGCCTGGATTTGGCTGAATCCGAGAGCTGGCCCGCGGCGCTCGCCTGGGACAGGCTGGGCGCGCTGCACGTGAATGTCTGTTTTGAAGAACCGCTGCTGGATCCGCGCGCGGTCTATTCCCTGAGCGAGCGTCGCCTACTTCCCGCTCGGTCTTGCGATCTGGCAGCGCTCGCTCTGCAGACGGAGGCTTGCTCGGCGCTGGCGCAGGCGGTGTCCACACTCCAGCATCCCCTCGTGATCGTGGCCGCGCTCTCGGCGGAGGATCGCCCGAGCGCGCGGAAGTTTCTCCTGGCCTGGGGGGCGCCCGTTTATTTCGAGGCGCTCTCGGGGCTCCGCGAAGATCCGGCGTTCGAAAGCATCCGCATCCATTCCGGCGACAAGCTCATCGAGCGCGCGCACGAAAGCGGCTACCCGGTCGACGGAGTCATTCGTCTGGGCGGGGTCCCGACGCTCCGGACCTGGCGTGATCTCGAAGACAAGTTTCTCGTGCTTCCGGTTTTATCCGCGAGCAGGCTACCCTTCACGGGACTCGGTCGAAACGCGCCCTGCGCTTCGGGAGACCTTTCGGCGCTGCTCGGCAGTCTCGGTGCTCGACTTCCGGGTAGAATCTCTTCAATCCTCGCTTTTCAGGGCGCGGACCGGGAACGCAAGCTCGCGCTTACACGACTTCTCGCCGACGAGCCGCGCTCGGAACCTGGGCTCTTTCGCCAGCTCTCGGAGCGGATCCCCGAGCGCGCGCGCGTTTACTTGGGAAACAGCCTGCCCATTCGTGAATGGGATCTCGCCGCCGGCGCCGACGAGCGGAATCACGAAGTCTATGCCTCGCGCGGACTGAACGGGATCGACGGCCAGGTCTCCACTTTTCTAGGCCTTTGCGAGGAGAATCGCGAGAATTGGGGAGTCTTCGGGGATCTGACGGCGCTCTATGACCTTTCGGGGCCTTGGGCTCTTTCGCAGCTCGGCGACGCTCGCGCGCAGCTCGTCGTCGTCAATAACGGCGGCGGCAAGATCTTTGACCGCATGTTCAAGGACACGCGTTTCCAGAACAACCACGCGCTTCAGTTCGGCCCCTGGGCGGCGCTTTGGGGACTCGAGTACGAGCGTTGGGAAGAGATTCCCGCCGTCGTCACTGCGCCCTCGAGCCGAATCGTCGAGATCGTGCCGGACGCAGCAGCGACCGAGCGGTTTTGGAAGAGGTACTCAGCGTTATGAGCAGGCCGCTTCTGCTCCATTGCTTGCATGGGTTTTTCGGGAGACCCGACACCTGGACGAGCGCGCTACCCGCGGGCTCGAAGTTTGTCGCGCACGATCTCCTGGAGATGGGCGCGGGAGCGCGCCGTCTCTCGTTTGCGGAGATGGGTGCGCGCCTGAACGCGATCGCGCGCGAGGACTTAGACCACGTGCATGTCCTCGTCGGTTATTCGATGGGCGGCCGGATCGCGCTCCAGGCTCTACTTTCAGACCCCTCACTTTGGCGGGCGGCGGTGATCATCGCTGCAAACCCGGGTGTGCCCGCGGATGAGCGGGCAGCGCGACTCGCGCACGATCGCGCAATTTCCGCGCGCTTTGCGACCGCGCCGTGGGCAGAGTTGCTTGCGACGTGGGACGCGCAGCCAGTGTTTGGCGGAAGAAAACCTACGCAAGTCCGTGACGAGAAATCCTACAATCGCTCCGCCTTGGTCTACGCGCTCGAAGCTTGGTCTTTGGGCCGCCAAGAAGACTTCAGACCCGCGCTCCGAGGATGCCGCGTGCCGACGCTCTGGCTCTCCGGCGCCGAGGACACGAAGTACTCGGTGCTCGCGCGCGAATGCGCGAGCCGGAGCCCCGCGTTTCAATTTGCCTCGCTCGAAGGCGCGGCCCACCGCGCGCCTTGGGAAGCGCCGGTCGCATTCAAAAATTCAGTTTCCAGGTTTTTGTCAGAACTCAAGAAAGAGAAGGAGTCATCCCGATGATCAATGAAAAGTGGATTCAGGTAACCGACTGCAAGGACTTCAACGACATCCGCCTCGAGCGCACGGAAGACGGGATCGCGAAGATCACGATCAGCCGCCCCGAGGTGCATAACGCTTTTCGGCCCGAGACCGTGAAGGAGCTGATCGAGGCGTTCGACTACTGCCGCGACGCGAGCCAGATCGGCGTGGTGATCCTGACGGGCCAGGGCGAGAAAGCCTTCTGCTCGGGCGGCGACCAGAAGGTGCGCGGCAAGGGCGGTTATGTGGGCGGCGACGGTGTGGCGCGGTTGAACGTGCTGGATCTGCAGAAGCGAATCCGCTCTCTACCAAAACCCGTGATCGCGATGGTCGCGGGTTACGCGATCGGTGGAGGCCATGTGCTTCACCTGGTCTGCGACTTAACGATCGCCGCAGATAATGCCCGCTTCGGCCAGACCGGCCCGAAGGTAGGCTCGTTCGACGGCGGCCTCGGCTCGAGCTACCTCGCCCG
>JAYVOO010000515.1:0-3822 GCA_043757905.1 Oligoflexia bacterium | reverse complement strand
CTGGCTTTTTTGAACTGCGCGAGCTGAATGAGCTCGCGACCGATTTCAGCGAGCGAAAGAACCTTTTGGGCGGCACCGAGCTTGATCGCGGCACCCGGCATACCGAAAACCACGCAGCTTGCCTCGTCTTGAACGACCGTAAGCGCACCGGCGTTTTTCATCATCAGTAAACCTTCGGCGCCATCGTCGCCCATGCCGGTGAGGATCACACCCAGGGCGCGCGCGCCGACTTCCGACGCGATCGATTTGAAGAGCACTTCGACGGAAGGTTTGTGGCGGTTCACCCGCTCGGCGTCGAACACGCGAACGACCAGGCCGCGGGCGCCTTTCTCGACTTTCATCTGAAATCCGCCGGGCGCGATGAGAACCTGCCCGGGGACAACCGCGTCGCCGTCCTCGGCTTCCTTCACCTTAAAAGGGAGGATCCGGTCGAGCCGCTCGCAGAACGCCCGGCTAAAGACGGGCGGGATGTGTTGAACGATCACAATCGGAGGGATCTCTTCTGGCAGATTGCAGAGGATTTCCGTGAGCGCCTGCACACCGCCCGTCGATGCGCCGATGGCGACCAGCCGCGATGCCGTAGAGTCGTGGGAACGCTGATGAGGTAGTCGCGCTTTTGTCCGCACCGGGCGATCCCTGAAGTTTCGGTTAGTGTCGGAGCGCTTTCTCTCGATGACCTGCGAGGCCATCTTGAGTTTCTCCCGCAGCAGGGGGCCAACTTCATCCAGCTCGCTGAGCGCGGGTTTTTGGACGTAGTCAATCGCTCCGAGAGAAAGCCCTTCGAGGACCTTTTCCCCTTCCGACATGCTCACGCTGGTCACGAGTACGGTCGGGATGAATCTTCGCGCCATCAGTCGCCCGAGGAAACTGATCCCGTCCTCAACCGGCATGTGGATGTCGAGGGTGAGCACGTCCGGTTTAAGCGTCTTGAGCAGCTCGTCGGCCTGTGCGGCGGATTCAGCTTCACCCACGACCTCAAAGGCGGTGTCTTGGGCAAGGATGTGCTTAAGAAGCTTGCGTACGACCGGGGCGTCGTCGACGATCAGGACACGGACTTTGCGTGCCACGGTCGGGCGCGGGACCGTGGCGTCCCGCTTGAATTGAAGAATGCCTTGCGCGGGGCGGGTGGAAATCGAGACTTCGCCTTCTTTTTCAACGGACTCTGCGATCGTAAAAATTCGCGAGTCGGCGAGGGCGCGTTTCACCTTCGCCACAAACTCTGGCGAGCCTTGGCCGACGAGCTTGGCGGCGGGCTTCTGGGCCTGGACGGCGTCCAGGAGCTTCTTTACGCGGGAATCGATCTCTTTCTCGCCCTCGAGTAGATGGATCACGCCGCCTGAGGCTGCCGATTGGTCGTGGATCAACAGCACGAGGCCGACGCGAATCCGCGCACACACGACGAGCTCAGGGTTCCGCGTGGCGACTCCCCGGCCCATGCGGAGTTCAACGCGGTTCTTGGCGCTCATTTCGGGTCCCCCGGCTTTCCGTAATGAGTCGGTTTGAGAAATTTCCAGTCTACCTTGAGATTCGAGAAGCTCTCCGAATGGCCGGTGAGCAGGAGTGCGCCAGGACTCGCCGCCTGAAAGAGACCATTGGCGACTTTCGCGATGACATCCGATGGGAAATAGATCAGGACGTTCCGACAGAGCAGGAGATCGAACTGCGCACCGACCCGGTAAGGCAGCTCGGTCAGGTTGCATTGAAAAAACGAGATGCGCTCCCGAATGTGCTCACGCACTTTGAGCAGGTCGCTGGAATCACCCACGCCCTTCGCTAACGCGCCGGGGCGGTATTCTTCGGGGATGCGCGCGAGGCCTTCTACCGGATAGATCCCGCGCTTCGCTTTCTTGATTACCTCGGTGTCGATGTCGGTCGCGGTGATCTCGTACTCCAATCCGACTTTCTGGTGAAAGTGATTGAGTAAAAGCGCGACAGAGTAAGGCTCTTCGCCCGTGGAGCACGCAACCGACCAGACCCGGAGTGGTCGGGCCATTTTACGGGCCAGCCACTTGGGAAGGAAGTCGTCCCGAAGCTCTTTGAAGTGATCGATCTCACGAAACCATTCCGTCGTGTGCGTCGTCAGGCCGTTGATGACCAGCTGCCATTCGTCGCTGCCCGCCCCCTGCGAAGAGAGGAGCTTGCGGTACTCCGCGAAGCTGGGGAGCCCGAGGGCTGCCAACCTCCTGCGCAGGCGAGACTCGATCAGGCTCGATTTCGAGCCCATGAGCGAGATTCCGCACATTTGGAGCAAATGACGTTGAAAGAACGCAAGGTCATCCGGAGTCAACCGCGAATCAAGGCCGTCTGAGTGCAGTCGAGATGAATTTGACATCGAGGATGCGTGACCCGTCCGTTAGAGGTTCACGAAGTCCTTGTCGTCTTCAACCACTTCATCTACAGCGCCGACCGTCTTCACAAAGGTCTTCCGGGCCGTTCTGAAATCCGCCGCTTTCGCCCGGGGTTTCATCGCGACCACGTTCCGGTGAGCTGCCACAGCGCGTGGCTGCGCCACCGGTGCAGGCGCAGATCCTTCAGATCCCTTGATGACGGAGACCAGCTCCTGGACTGTGCCTCGGAGCGAGACGGCCTGGCCTGAGAGCTCTTCTGAGGCGCTGGCGGTTTCCTCGCTGGTAGCGGCGTTCTGCTGGGTGCTCTGGTCAAGCTGAGTCATCGCGAGAGAGATCTCTTTGATGCCGCGGCTTTGCTCTTCGCTGGCCTGCGAGATTTCGAGCGTCTTATGGTTGGCGGTCTGGGCTTCCTGCACGATTTCCTCGAGCACGGAGATTCCGCGGCCGCCTTCTTCGACGAGCTTGCCGATCTGGCGTTGGACTTCGGCGACCGTATTCTCGACGCGCTTCAAGCTCGTCGCGAGCAAAGTTCCGATTTCGCCTGAGGCGCTGCCGCTCATCTCGGCTAGGTTGCCGACCTCTTCGGCGACGACCGCGAAACCCTTGCCGTGTTCACCGGCCCGGGCCGCTTCGACGGAGGCGTTGAACGAGAGGAGCTGGGTCTGGAACACGATTTCGTCGATGATCTTGGTCTTTTCCTGGATCTCAGAGAAGACGTTTACGATGGCGGCGATCTCCTGGTTGGTTTCCTCGAGTTTACGAATCGCCGTGACCATGCCTTCGACGGTCTGTTTGCCGTGCTGAGCGCTCTTCAGGGAGCGCTGCGCGGAATCCGCCGTGGAGCGAGCGGCTTCGGTGTTTTTCTGAACCATCGAATTGAGCTCTTCTGTGGCCGACGATGTTTCCTGCAGGGCGGACGCCTGCTCGTTGGACGACTGGGAGAGCTGCTCGGCGGCCTGGGCGATCTGCTCGGAGGCCTGCGCCACTTGCTGGCTTGCGCCACTCAGGGAGCCAATCACGCGGTCGATAGACTTGGAAAGCGCCCGCAGAATAATAATGGATAAACCTATGCCGGTGACAGCTGAAAGAAAGGTGAAGAAGATGATTAGGTGTTGGGATGTTTGGGTGATGTCGTCCGAATCTTTCTTGGCCGCTTCGAGGCGGCCGTGATTCAGTTCGATGATCTCCGAGAGATGTTCGATCGCTTCGCGGCGGATCGAAGTCCCATGGTGAATCAGGACACGCATATCATGGTCGTTCTTGTCATCCCGCTTCAGGAGCGCGAGCTCCTTGAGTGATTCAACGGACTTCCAGTAATTCTCGAATCCTGCCTTAAACTTCTTGGCCAGGTCCTTGCCCTCAGGAGAAAGCATTGGAAGAAGCGCGTCGTATTCGCTGTCCACTTTGGCTTTTGCAACATCTGTCTTCTTGATCTCTTCGCGACGCATGGAATCTGTTTCGGCGAGATAGATCT
>JAYVOO010000514.1:0-14437 GCA_043757905.1 Oligoflexia bacterium | reverse complement strand
GGCCTCCGCCTTACCTTGCGAGCTTCGAACCGAGGCTGAGAAGAGCGCCTGGATCAAGACCGGGCGCTATGAGGAAGTCGAGGCGCTCGCGCGCTGCTTCGTGAAAACCTTTCCGGGCCGCGTGCAGATCACGCGCTTTGGCACGACTCCCGAGCAGCGCCCGATGTGGGCGCTCGTCGCCTCGGATCAGAAGCAGGGCGCGAAGCCGAAGTCCGATCGACCCGTCGTTTATTTCCAGGGCGGCATCCACGCGGGCGAGATCGACGGCAAGGACGCGGGATTCCTTTTCCTGCGCGAGATCCTCGAGGGCAAAGCGCTGCCGGGCCTGCTCAAGAAACTCACTCTCGTCTTCGTCCCGGTCCTGAACGTCGACGGACATGAGCGCTTCGGCGCGCATAACCGCCCCAATCAGGTCGGCCCGACGGAGATGGGCTGGAGAGTGACCTCCCAGAACCTAAACCTCAATCGCGATTATATGAAGGCGGACGCGCCAGAGATGCGCGCCGTGCTCGCGTTCATGCGCAAGTGGGATCCGATCCTAGCGATCGACCTGCATGTCACCGACGGCGCCGATTTCCAGAACGAGGTTTCCGTCATGATCGAGCCGTCGCTCAAAGGCCCTGAAAAACTCCGCGCAGCCGCCCAAGGACTGAGCGAAGCGACGCAGACCCGGCTCAAGGCGATGAATCATCCGGCGGTTTCGTTCTATCCTTCGTTCGAAGTCGACGACGACCCCGCGTCGGGCATCACGCTCGGCATGTCCACTCCGCGCTTCTTCCACGGCTACTGGCAGCTCCATAACCGCATTGGGGTACTCGTCGAGACCCACTCCTGGAAAAACTACGCGGTCCGCGTGAAAGCCACGCACGACGCACTCCTGACGATGATCGAGCAAGCCGGCCTACACGGCGCCTCCGAATGGCTTCCCGCCGCGCGCGCTGCCGAGCAAGAAGGTCCTAGCCCCGCTTTGGGTTGGCAGGCCGACCAAAAGGTGGCCCCAGTCACGTACGAGTTTCCCGGCTATGAATACCAGCGCGTGGAATCGCCGGTCTCGGGCCGCAAGGAGACCGTCTACGATCCAGCCCGCAAGACGCTCTGGAAGATCCCACTCTGGACGACGCTCAAGCCCCGAGTTGAGGTCGCACCGCCCGCGCACGGCTACGTGATTGCGGCAGGCGCGGCGGAAGCGTTCGGGCAGCGGCTGCTGATCCACGGCATCCGTTTCGAGATCCTGAAGAAACCTCGCCCGGCACCTGATGGGCTAGAAGTTTTCCGCGCTTCGGAAACGGAGTTTTCGCCTAAACCGTTCGAAGGGCGAACGACGGTGAAATTGAAAGGCGAATGGAAGAAGGAAGCGCGCGAGCTTCCTGCCGGGTCGCTCCTGGTTCCGATCGATCAGCCGCTCGCGCGGCTCATCCAGCACCTTCTCGAGCCTCTGTGCTCGGATTCGCTTCCGGCTTGGGGATTCCTGAACTCGTCGCTCGAGCAGAAGGAATATATGGAGCCTTATGTCGCCCACCAGGTGGGGGTGGAAATGCTCAAGGACCCGGCGGTCAAGGCCGAGTTCGAGCAACGCTTGAAGGACGAAAAGGCTTTCCGCGAAAGCCCGGACCTGCGGCAGGAATATTTCTATCGGACGCACCCGGCCTGGGATGAGCGTTTCCGCCTGCTTCCGGTTTACCGCTACTAGATCTTACTGGGCTAGCGCCGGGATCTCTGCTAAATATTCGGATATGCAACAGAATCCGAATAGTTCGAAGCCCTCCGTTCCGTCAGGTCCTGGCACGATCGATTCCGAGTCGGAGCATTTCCTCTTGCGGCTGAACGAGCGTGAGCGCGTGAAGTCGAACCACGTCGCCGGCGTGAAGACTGTGCTCGTCGTACTCTCCTCGCGTGGGATGGTTTTCGACACTGAATCCCTGCGGCAGAAAATCATCCTGAGTTATCCGGAGAGCGTCGTTTTCTTCCAGACCGGAATGGGCCGCCCTCTAGGCGCGGCGATGCCGGGAAAAGCGGATTTATTAATCGACCTGATGGGGCCTGGCCAGCGCCAGGGTATCTTCGCCGCGCGCAAGTTCCGCAAGCTGGCCCGCCTTTGCGTGGGTCGCAACGCCGGAATCTTCCGCAAGTCGATCTATGACCGCTTGGTCGACGAAAAGGCGCCGAACGCACGCTTTCCCATGGAGATGCTGGATCGCGAGCGATTCATCCAGAAGCAGGTGCTTGCGCTCGCCGGCGTCTCCTTCGCCCCGATGGGCGACACGGGCCCGGACCTTGGCAAGTCGATCGCGCTCGAGCTCCCCAAGATGCAGAAGCTGTGAAGCATGAAGGCGCTCGACCGAGTCTTTGAGTTCTTCGCCTCCATCAAGCTGGCGGTGATCGTTCTGCTGAGCCTCGTCGGCTCGCTTGCGACCGCGACCATTCTCGAGTCGCTCTACGACACGCCGACCGCGCAGTTCTACGTCTACCGCTCGTCCTGGTTCCAGGGAATCCTCGCGCTTCTCGGCGTGAACATCTTCTTCGTCGCCGTGAGCCGCTACCCCTGGAAACCGAAGCACATCCCATTTCTGCTCGCGCACCTTGGTATTTTGACCCTGCTGGTCGGCTCGTTCGTCACCTCTCGGATCGGCCTGGATGCGAGCCTGCGCGTGAGTGAGGGCGAGACCGTGAGCGTGGTCGAAACCGATCAGGCCGCGCTCGTGCTCTCTGAGAAAGAGTCCGCATACTCGTTCCCAGTGCGCTGGCTCCCGCCGGGCGTTGATTTCAAGCCAATGACTCTGAAGG
This sequence comes from Oligoflexia bacterium, assembly GCA_043757905.1. Classification (GTDB taxonomy): domain Bacteria; phylum Bdellovibrionota; class UBA1018; order UBA1018; family UBA1018; genus JAYVOO01. The sequence goes on along the minus strand of JAYVOO010000514.1, from coordinate 11,653 downwards.
CGCAAGGCGTGCCCTATGAGCTCAGAATCGACCGTTTCATTTCGCGCGCCGATCCCGTCTATGAGTTCATCCCGAGCGAGACGGTGAAAAACGGCAAGGCCGCGCTCAAGCTTCGGCTGACCGGCGGCCCGATGCAGATCACCCAGGATTTCTGGCTCTGGGCCGGCGATGCGAGCTTTTCCTCCCTGCAGGCTGGTCCTTCGAGGCTCGCTATGGTTTCCGTCGCCGAACTCAAAACTGCGGTCGCGGCCAAGGCTGGCGGCAAGCCGCTCCTATTGGTCGCGCGTTCGCCTGATCCGGCTGGGCTTTATTACAAGGCTTTCGCCTCCGACGGCAAAGTCACGCAAGGGTTCCTTCCGGATTCGAAAGTCGAGGGGACGGCCCTTCAGCCGGGCTGGAAGATGGTGAAGCTCACGCTCGAGAAATGGATTCCCGACGCTGTCCCGAAGACGAGTTACGTTCCATCCAAGTCGCAGTTCGGCCCGCAGGTTCCGTCCTCGGCAATTCACGTGGTCGCCGGCAAAGGTGGCGAAGGCAGCGAAGTCTGGCTCGGACTGGGTGATCGCGCCATGCTCGGATTTGCGGGGCGCACGCTTGACGTCGGCTACTTCCCCCAGCGCCTGGTACTGCCATTCTCGGTCAAGCTTGAACGCTTCAATATCGAGCGCTACGAGGGCACGGCCAATCCCGCGTCCTACGAGTCGCGCGTATCCGTTGTCGGCGGCGATAGGCCGATCGAGACCACCATCAGCATGAACGAGCCGCTCGAGTACAAGGGCATCACCCTTTATCAGGCGAGTTACGAGGACGCGAAGCCCCGGCCAACCACGTCTATTTTCTCCGTGAATCGCGATCCCGGTCGCCCTGCTAAATACATTGGCTCGCTGCTCATCGTGATCGGGGCGATCTCGCTCTTCGCCGTCAAGTACAGCGGCTGGAAAAAACTCAAGACCAAGCTAATCAAAAGGAAGTCGACCGCATGATGAACCTCTCTCGGAGATCGCTATCGCTATGGGCCGCGTGCCTGCTGCTTTCGAGCTTAGCGCACGCGGACGCGCAGCCGCATCGGCGGCTCAGCTTCGGCGAGGCGGCGAAGATCCCGCTTCAGGCTGGGGGCCGCGTGAAGCCGCTCGACTCCTTCGCCCGCGAGGCTGTTCTCTTCATCACGGGGTCCCGGAGCTTCGAGGGATGGGAGCCGCTGGACCTCGTCATGTCCTGGATCGCACAGCCCAAGGACTGGGAGGACAAGGCTTTCATTCGCATCGGTCGCGACGATCTTCGGCGCCAGCTTGGCTTGGACGACACACGCACGCGCTTCACACCCAAAGAGCTTTTCAGCAACTCCTCGCTCGCGCAGTATGCGAACGGCCTGCCGCAGACGCAGCTTCCCGACCCGAAGGGTGCGGCCCAGAAGCAGAACCCGCGCGAGACCGAGTTGAAGAACGTGCTCGAGCGGCTTTCCCTCTTCCGGGGCATCGTCGCGGGCGAGGCTTGGGCGGTTGTGCCCGCGAAAGGCGACACCTGGGAAACACTTGCCACCGCCGGCTCGGAGGGTCAGGGAATCCGTGGCGCTTTCGTCGATCTCTTCAAGACTTATATCCAAGGCGACTCGGGAGCCGAAAAGTTCTCACAAGTCTCTGCCGACGCCCGCATCGCGGTCGAGGGCCGCATCCAAAATTGGGACGACAGTTCGCGCCGGAAGATCCAGGCCGAATACGTCTATAACCGCACCCGGCCCTATTTCATTGCGTGGGTGTTTTACCTGATCGCGGGCCTGGCTTGGGTCGTTCAGCGCACTTCCGTCTCGGGCGGCAAGCGCCTTGGTCGCCTGGCCTTCGTAGCGATTTCAGTAGCGGCTGCCTCCCATGTCTTCGGCCTCGCGCTCCGGTGTTACGTCGCCGGCCGGCCCCCGGTCACCAATATGTACGAGTCCGTGGTCTGGGTGAGCCTGGGCGCGGTGTTCTTCGCCTGGATCCTCTACCTCGTGCAAAAGCAGACGCTGCCTCTGGCGGTCGCGAGCATCCTAGCCGTCCTGGGCCTGGTGTCGGCCGACATCGCCCCCACGGTGCTCGACCCTGGAATCCACCCGCTCGTGCCCGTGCTTCGGTCGAACTATTGGCTTACGATCCACGTGCTCACGATCACACTGGGTTACGCGGCCTTCGCGCTCTCCTACGGGCTCGCTAATGTGACCTTGACCCAGTACTTCCGCCGCGCGCTCTCGCGCAGGAGTCTGGATCCCGAGTTCTCCGTGAGGATCGCGGGCATGAACCTGCTCACGTACCGGGCGATGCAGTTCGGTGTCGTTCTCTTGGCCGCAGGTACGATCCTGGGCGGAATCTGGGCGGACTACTCCTGGGGCCGCTTCTGGGGCTGGGATCCGAAGGAAGTCTGGGCGCTGATCTGTCTGCTCTGTTACATCGTGATTCTGCATGGGCGCTACGCCGGCTGGATCGGGCAGTTCAGCTTCTCAGCGTGGACGGTCGTCGCGTTCAGCTCGGTCGTCATGGCTTGGTATGGCGTGAATTTTGTGCTGGGTGTGGGTCTGCACTCTTACGGCTTCTCGAACGGAGGCTTCGGAGTCGTCGGAACAGCGGTGGGTTTGCAGCTCGCATACGTGGTTATCGTCGCGATCGTGTGCACCCGCTCGATCACTCGAACGCAAGCGAAATAAGGTTTCGCGCTGCCCTCGATGTCGATCATTTCGCCGTCTTGATGGAACGCAAGATCGAGGCGGGACGGACTGGCTCGTGGCCGGGCCTAGAAGGCGTGCCCGAGTTGCAGATAAAGGAGCCCGCGGCCTGCCGAGAAGCCAAGATCGGCTGTTCCGATGAAATCGTCGGTGAAATACGAGCCGAAGAGCGAAATCCCATAGGTGAGGCGAGTGACCGCGGAGGTCGCGCCCGTCTCGACGAAGAGCCCGGCGCCGCCCTTCAGTGGCCTGTCGAAAACGGTTTCCCGGATCGGCAGGCTTCTCAGCTCGTTTCGAAAGCTGACACTCAGGCTTGAGAGATAGCGATTCACGGGCAGTCCACGGAGCGTGCTCCAGCTTCCCAGCCGGGCCTGCTCGGGCAAAGGCGCGCCTGGCGATGACCAGGTCGCCCGCAGCTGGGACGCGGTCCAAAGCCATCGATCCGCGATGAGCGGAAAGTATTTGCGCGCATCCGCTTCCCAGCGCATCCAAGAAGTGCCCTGAGACGAGAGCAAGGCGGGCACGGCCGCAAGCTGCGTGGAAAAGTACTCGCCCGAGGAGGGGACGAACTCGAGGTCGCGACCCTCGTAGACGGCGCCGATTGCGGGCTTCAGCCAAATCGACTGTTCGCCCGCGCCGAAAGCCGAGGGCTCGATCGAAAGTCGTTCTAGTCTGAGGCCCGCGCGCAGTTCCCACCTTTCGGAGATCCGCTTACGAATGCTCGTGGCGGTCCAGAGTTGAGTGACGTCCAGCTGACTGACCTCTTCGGGAGTGTCCGGGCCGAGCCCGTGAAACTGATAGGCGGGGTTGCTGATGCCGCCGGCCTCGGCTAGCACCCGAAGGGAGGTGTCGCCTAGGAAGCGGGTCTTTTCGAGTGAGATGAACCCGTCCCGCTGCCCACGCGACGAGCCGGTCAGCTGAAAGCTCCAGAGCGAGTCAAAGGGCAGGAAAGTGGGCTCTCCATAATCGAAGCGCTGTGCGAACGCGCCCAACCGGAATCCGATATCGCTCGTATAGGAAGAAACCGGCACGCCGCCCCAGTGCAGGCCCAGGCGCCCGTCGGATTTTGAGGCGGAATTCGAAGCGGCAGCCGAGCCGTTCTCGCTGTTCGCGGTCAGGGCAAGGGCCGCCAGGTACGCGAGCGCGCGAAGCCGCGTCTTCATCGAAGCGCCTGCTCGTTATCCGCGCGCCTTAAGCAGCTTGGCGATCTCGTCCGCGCTCATTTTGTCGCGGGATCCACCGAGAATCTTAAGAGTCGCTTCCATCCGGTTGATCAAAATCTGCTGCTCTTCGCTCGTGTCGGAGGTGTAGTTGACGAGCAGGTGCTTGATCGTGGTCAGCGCATCCCACAGGCTGCCCACGCACTTGCGGATCTGAGGGCGCGTCTCGGCCGAGGTGCCTTTGACTGCAATCTCCTCACCCAGGCCCGCGATCTCTGCCACGCGCGGGAGCTCGAGCTGCTCGGCAGCTCCGCGGATCGCGATCATGCGGCTGGTGAAGACCGAGAAGCTGCCCTTGTTTTCCTCGAGGTTCTCCTCAATGTGCTTGAGGGTCTTCTCCGCTTCGTCCGCGAAGCCGCTCAGCTCAGCGATGAATTCCTGAATTTTCGCATGTTGGCCGGGTTTCTGGGTTTCCATCACAGGATCTTTCTCTTGAAGAGGACAGCGTAGACTTTGTTCTGCACCTGCAGGATCGTCAGCGGTTTGATAAGATAGTCGTCGACGCCGTTCTGGATCGCCTGCATAACGCTATCCTTCGTGTTGTCCGCCGTCACCATGACGAAAGCGAGGTCATTGTAAACCGACTGGGAGCGCACCCATTGAAGGAGCTCGAGCCCGTTGGTCGGCTCCATGTGGAAGTCAGCGAGGATGAGCTGGTACTCGTTCTTCTGCAGCAGCTCCTTGGCTTCCTCGCCGTTGCTTGCCGTCTGGATCGCACGAAAACCGAACAGACGCAGAAGATCCTTCAGCTGGACCTTCATCGAGTTGACGTCGTCGACTATGAGGATCTGAACTTCCTCGTGCTTCATCCTTTGATTGTACGGGCGCCCTTAGCTTGAGCCCAGGGATTTTCTCAGGAAGAATTCCAGGCGCGCTCGATCCAGCAGCATGTCGCCCCGGCCTTTCAGGAAAGGCTCAGCTTCCGGACGAATCTTTTCGATGCGAGCGACCAGACTCGAGAGGGAAGGGTCCGCTTGGAACCCCAGAGGGAGCAGCTCCCTCGGATCACGGATTCTCACGGCGGGAGCCGGAAGCTTGAGGAAAGTATAAGCGCGAGCGTCAATCTTCCAACGCCCTGCCACGCCCGACGGACGGGGCGCTCTGAGCGGTTCAACCCAACGTAGGACGGCCTCAGGCCAACTCTTCATCCAGGCCTCGATCTTGGCCGACTCACCTCGGGCATCAATCGTCATTCCAAGCTCGCGGACCAAGGCGCCCGGGTCCGGCTGGAAAGGCGGATCATCCGTGTAGAGGGCCTTGGGAATCTTAGGAATTTTCAGGTCGCGCGCCCGAGGCGACGCATAGCGCAGTTCCACAAGCGTGACGCCGAACTCTTCGGCCGATTGCGTAAGCTCTTCCCGGAGTTGCTGCCTGCGGTCGTCAAACGGGATGCGTTCGAAGACCTTCAGGTATCCGATGTCCCGCGACTGCCTTTCGAGGCTTTGTTTCATGGAGTTCCGGTTCCGGATCGCGAGCTCGGCGTCATTCAGCACGGTCTGGAGCTGGATTCGCAGGGAATCGGCGCTCGAATGCGGGCGCGCCGGAGGTTGGGTCGCAGCCGATCCCAGCGCGGACAAGAGCAAGAATGCAAAATACGCGGTTCGCCTCATACCGAGGCCCAACTCAGCAAGAATCTTGCCGGGGCTATTTCTGGGCCCAGTCCATTTGTAAGAGTTCTGTGTGTAGTGGGGTAGGGGCCGCTTTCGGCTCTCGTCCCGTGATACACCCCTCCCTGTGAATACAATCCTCGCTGCGTTTTTGGTTTTCATGGCCGGCTATCTGCTGAATATCTTTTATATCACGGTGCTCTACCACCGCGGCCTGACTCATGGGGCTGTAAGGCTAACGCCGCTGGGATTCAAGCTTCTGAACCGGACGGGAAACTGGGTGACCGGGATCGACCCCAAAGGCTGGGCATGCTTGCATCGGTTTCATCACCTTCACTCGGATACCCCCGATGATCCGCACAGCCCGGTTCACCAGGGAGTACTGGGCGTCGCGCTGGGGCAGCTTCGCTCCTATGAGCGCGCGCTTGGGAAGCTGATCAGGAAAGACCCGAAATACATGGCGATGGTCGAGGACATCCCGTTCGGCGTGAACGTCCTGAACCGCAAGCGCATGTGGGCGCTGCCTTACTTCGTGCACGTGCTGATCAGTTTCGTGCTCTATTTTGCGACCGGCCACGCGCTCATCGCGATCGGATACTATCTCGGCATCATGAGCCACCCCATCCAGGGTTGGATGGTCAATTCGCTCGGGCACTACTCGGGATATCGCAACTACGACAGCCCCGACAACTCACGCAACAATACATGGGTCGCGTGGACCGTCTTTGGCGAGGGCTACCAGAACAACCACCATGCCGCGCCCGAAAAAGCCTGCTTTGCGCACAGGAGCCATGAAGTCGACCTGGGTTACCTGCTTTGCCGCCTGGGCGCTTTCGCAGGCCTGCTGACCATTCCCGAGCGCGAGACCGAAGCGGTCGAGGCGCACGCTAGTTAATCCTGCTTCTTGAATTTTTCGATGCGGGTCGAGCGCGGGTCGCCCCGGCTCTCGACTCCGCTCAGGATGTCGCCGCGGTCGAGATCGAAGTCTTTGTGCGGCGGATGGAAGCGCGATCGGCGCTTGCCGTCCTGGCTGCAGGTAAAGAACTCGAGCTCCTTGCCCTCCTTGTGGGATGGGCTCACGAGCCTCACCCTTTCCTCGGGCGTGCCCACGTTGAGCGCGGTCAGGATCTCCTCGCGCGGTCGGCGGCTCTTAGTAAGGACCAGATAGCTAAACGGCAGGGTCTTGCGATCGAGCCCCGCCATGCCGTCCAACACTTTGAAGTAGGGAGGTCGCCACCAGCTGACCTCCTCATGGCACCAGTCATCGGGCGCGGCAAGCGCGCCGCAAGCCTGGTGGCCGAGACAAGGGAGTAGGACCTTCAGCCAGTCGCGTCCCGTCGCTGCCGCGCGCTCGAGAAGCACGCGCCTAAGGTCCAAGATCCTTCGCGACTGCAGTTTTAGCGCGGGCTCGACGAAAATAATCAGGCCATCGTCAGCGAGGTGTTTGTCCCACGCCTCAAGTAGGCGATCCGCGACCAGCTCGGCCGGCTCGTGAAGCTCATTCAGGAAAAAGCTCATCAGCCAGAGATTGAAGCGCGGCGCGCGCTCGGGAAGGAAGCCTTCCTTCAAGTCGAGTTTGCGATGAAACGGCCTGACTCCCCAGGCTCCGAAGCCCTTGTCGGCAAAGTAAGTTTCCGCCCAGCGCGTGCCCAGCTCGAGCATCGGCTTATCCTGTTCGATCAGCGCCCAGTTGCCGGTGTCCTTCGGGATTCCGACGGGAGCGAAGTGCTCGCCCGCGGCGATGCCCGCGGCTCCGGCGGCGGGTCCTGCGCCGAACTCGACGCCCGTCATCGGACGTCCTTCGGGCCAGCGATAACCCAGGCGAGAAAGTTCGGCCCAAACTGAAGCCACGCGAAACAGATTGGCGGGCATGAAATAGAGAAAGTAAGCGAGGCGCAGATTTTCGGGGTTCGACCCCGACTTCCAATAGGGATCGAGCGCGGCGCCCTGGTCTTGAACCTTGGGCTGTGCTCGAGGGTTACCCGGATTGCCTTCGATGTCATCGGAAACGATGCGGTTGAAAAGCTGTGAGAGTTTCTGAATATGAGGCACGACGGAGCGCGCGAGAAATCGCACGGAACGGATCGCTTCCGGCTCGGGCATCAGCTTGCGCTCAGTAGCGAAACGGCTGATCAGGTCTTCGAACGGCTGTCCGAAACCATCAAAGAGCGGAAGGGGTACGCGCATGGAAGTTTCATAGCAATCCTATGGCCTTTGTCTATAGGCTAGGTTACCGTTTCGGAACTATGAGTCGAGAGCAGGCCCAGGGAAGCCAAACAAAGCGGGCGCTTGTACTGGGGCCGGCTTCTGTCGCCGGGCTCCTGGCCGAAGAGCTGAAGAGGCAGGGATTCGAGTGCGAGCTTCAGGAAGCCTCCGGCGTTCCGCTGCCCAATCTCGCGGATCCAAACGGCCTGACCAAGCTGCGGCAGATCCTCGCGAATTTCGCCCATGCTCACGATCCCAAGACCGAGTCGCTTTGGGTCCATCCGGGTATCTCTGTCTGGTCTGAGCGCCCTGAGCTCCCCGTCCTGACTGAGGAGCTCGGCCTGACTGCGATCTCGCCGCCGGTCCGCGTACTTTCTCTTTTCAGCAACAAGCTGAGCTTTCTCTTCGAAGCGGACGGTCTCGGCATCCCGACGCTCGTGCTCAGTCCCGATCCGATCCAGAGTATCCGCGAGATCGAGCAACTCATCAGCGATTTCTCCACCCGAATCTCGGGCGGCAAGCCGTCCCTCGAGGCCGTGCGCCAGCCTTTCCCCTTTGTGCTGAAGTCAGTGAAGGGCGAGAGCAATCTTCGGTTGCAAGTGATCCACAACTTTGACGATGTGGAGAAGAACCTGCCGCTCTGGCTCGAACAGCTCCGGCGCAACTCAGGCGAAGTGATTCTCTTCGCCGAGCGCTACGTCGAGGGCGCGCGCCACATGATCGTGCCCTTCGCGCGCTTCCAAGACGGGCGTTTCGAAGTTTTTCCCACCGTCGAGGCGTCGTTGCAGAGCCGCTTCCGCAAGGTGATGGAAGTCTGCCCTGCTGATTCGATCGAGCCGGAAGTCGAGAAGAAGCTTCACGAGTGGACGCGCAAGATGGCCGACCACACGAACTTCGTGGGCGTCGGCGTAATGGAGTATTTCGTCGACGGCGGCCGCGCGTTCCTCGTCGAGGGCTCGGCCCGGCTCAACACTGAGTTCCACCTCTGGGAAAAAGTCGCGGGAACGGAGGTCGTGTCCTGGCAGCTGGCGACGATGGGCATTGGCGAGCCGAAGTTCGCGACCGCGGAACATGCTGAGTGGAAGTACGGGATCGCGCTCCGGCTTTACGCCGAGGACTCGATCCTCCAGCTCCCTCAGCCTGGAACCGTGCACGAGCTTTCAACTCAGCGTCACTGGGAGTTCCCTAGCGCCGAGGCGGAGCTCAGCCTCTCGGTCGACGAAGGCGGAGTGATTGCGCCGCTCGACTACGGAATGATCGGCTCCATCTGGGTCGGCGCGAAGGATCGCAAACAGGCACTGACCGTCGCGCGCGGCGTGTTGGGCGAGCTTTGGATCGCGGGCACGCTGCAGACCAACGAGCGCTTTCTATCCGAGCTCCTGGCGCATCCTTGGGTTCGCGAAGGAGTATTCCACGCAGGTTTCGTCGACGAGGAGTTTATTGCGTCGTCATCACCGCCGAACGAATTGATTCCACTCTTTGCCGCTCTCTGCGCGGAGAGTCTGGGCGCGGCGCCCTTGGCGGAAGGCGAGCGCGCGGGCTGGTTCGTCGCTGGCCGGCTTCCCGCGCCCGAACCCAAGTCCGATACGCTGGCCTGGACCGAGACCCCTCGGCGCTGGGCGCTTCGCTCCGGTCACGGCGACGCCGTCTCCGGCACGCTCCAGCTTCCCGACGGCCGCAAGCTTCGGGCCGCCGCCTTCCCGCTCGTCGCGGGCCGCTGGCAAGCGCGCATCGGTCTTTGGAACGTCACCGTCCGCCGCGTGGTGAAGAAGGAAGGCGTCAAACCCAAGCCCCGGATCCTTGCGCTCGTGCCCGGCAAGGTGGATTCGATCCTGTTTCGCGCGGATGCCATCGCGCCCGCACATGAATCCATTCTCATTCTCGAGTCGCTCCGGATGCTGATTCCGCATGCGTTGCCAGCCGATGTGCGTATCACCGAATGGAAAGTGCGCGCCGGCGACATGGTCGAGCTCGGTCAAGAGCTCGCCGAATTTGAAATCGTGAAAAAGTAAAACGAACTTAACCCGGAGGTAAACCGTCATGGCCAGCTATTCCCGTCGCATCGAGATCCCAGGCAAGACCGCCCAAGAGCTTTTTGACAAAATATCAGGCGATATCGAACGTTTTCTCTCCAAATCGCCGATCGGCAAGGCGGACGTCCAGCGCGATCCCGCCAAGCGCGAGGTCTCCGTCTCGAGCTCGATGTTCTCGGCCACGCTAGTCTGCCAGGAAGGCGCCGTCGAGGTGAACGCCAAGCTGAGTATGTTCGCCGCGCCTTTTAAGGGCAAGATCGACGAAGGCATCGAGAAGTGGATCGCCAAGTCGTTTTCGCCCCCCTCCAGCCAGGCGTGAATCAGAAAGACTCGGGGGTCCTGCGCGCCGCTGGCGCGATGGGGGCCGCGACATTCCTGAGCCGGATCACGGGACTCGTGCGCGAGCAAGTGATCGCGGTGCTCTTCGGTGCGGGCAACGCGACCGATGCCTACAATGTCGCGTTCCGGATCCCGAACCTCTTGCGCGACCTCTTCGCCGAGGGCGCGATGAGCGCTTCGCTCGTGCCGACGTTCACCCAGGAGCGCGTGACGGGCGGCGACAGACGGGCTTGGCGCGTGGCGGGCCTCGTCTTCCGCGTGCTCTTCGCGATCGTCGCGGTGCTGACGCTTCTTGGAATGTTCTTTGCGCCCCAGCTCGTTTCCCTCTATGCGGGCGCGTACAAAGAGATCCCCGGCAAGTACGAGCTTACCGTGCTAATGACCCGGATCATCTTCCCGTTCTTCCCGGTCGTCTCGCTTGCCGCGGCATTCATGGGCATCCTGAACGCTTGCGGGGTGTTCTTCATGCCTGCGTTCGCGTCGGCGATCTTCAACCTGGTTTCCGTCGCGGTCGGGATCGCAGGCGCCTGGTTTTTCCGGGACACGCATCCGATCCTAGGCATGGCGGTGGGCGTGGTTTGCGGCGGGGTGGCGCAAGCTCTCTGCCAGCTTCCTTCGCTGCGCCGACAAGGTTACCGCTTTCCGAAACGCGAGGACACGGATCCGATCTGGCATCGCGATCCCGCGCTCAAACGCATGCTCTGGATGATGGTCCCGGGCACGATTGGGCTGGCGGCTACCCAGGTCAATCTCCTGGTCAACACCATGCTCGCCACTTCCCAAGGGCCGGGCGCGGTCTCCTACCTGAACTTCGCCTTCCGCCTCATGCAGTTTCCGATTGGGATCTTCGGTGTTTCGCTCGCTTCGGCGACGCTGCCCCGAATCTCGCGCCTCTGGGTCGAGCGCGATTTGGACGGCGTGTCGCGCACGCTGACGCAAAGCCTCAAGCAGGTTTTCGCGATTAATCTCCCGTGCGCGGTCGGACTGGCGGCACTCGGCGTCCCGATCATCCGGTTGATCTTCCAGTACGGGAAATTCGACGCGGCGGCGACGGAATCGACCGCGCTCGCTCTGGCCATGTATTCAATCGGGCTGGTAGCCTATTCAGGCGTCAAGGTCATGGTTCCCGCCTGCTATGCGTTCGGCAATACAAGGCTCCCCGTGATTTCGAGTTTTCTATCCGTTGCGGTCACCATCACGCTCAATCTGATCATGGTCAGCCGGTTCGGCTTCTGGGGATTGGCTCTCGGCACTTCCCTGGCTTCGATCTTCAACCTAGGATTCCTGTTTTTCGCGGTTCGGATGCTCTTGAGGCAGGGAGGGGGCGAGCTCCGACTGCTGCCGCTGGCCTGGGCCTTATTTCAATATGTCCCGCTCGCGGCCGCCATGGGAGCAGTTTGCTACTTCTCGCACCGCGGCCTGGAACTCTGGGTACCTGACACTTTCGTGGGTATTTCGGCCGGAAAGCTGGCACTCGCGTCGGTCAGACTCTTCAAGCTGGGGCTTGTGATCGGGGAGGGGGGGCTAGTTTTCGTCGGCCTTGGGATGCTCTTCAAG